>JAIRVA010000177.1 GCA_031254155.1 Propionibacteriaceae bacterium | reverse complement strand
CGAGCGGGCGGGCGAGACGGCCCAGGCGGGGTGGCAGACCGCGGCGGAGCACTGGGCCGGTGCGACCCATGTCGCGAGTTTCGCTTTGTCAACCGCGAAAAAACTTGGCCCGGCCACACCGGCGCTGACCGGGGTCAACGAGGCCGGCCGGGCCTTGCTCGGCCAGGACCTCCTCCCGCTGTGGTCCCCGGACCTCCCCAGCGGCGGCCGCTCCCGGCGCCGCCCCCGCCCGAACCGCGAGCCCGTAGCCGTCTACGTCCCGGCCTGCGTAAACGCGATGTTCGGTCCGGAGCCGCGAGACCGTGGTCGCTTATACGTCAAACACGACGTAAAAGCGACCACGGTTAGCGGGGTCCAGTCGGCGTTCGAGTTTCTCTGCGCTTGGGCGGGAGTTGCCCTGCGGGTACCCGCCGCGATTGACTCGCTGTGCTGCGGGACGCCGTGGAGTTCCAAGGGCATGACGAAGGGGTACGAGCGGATGGCCGCCACCGTACTCCCGATCCTGCGCAGCGCCTCTGACAACGGGCGACTCCCGGTGGTCTGCGATGCGTCTAGCTGTACGGAGGGGCTCCAACGGATGGTGGAGCACGGTAACCTCGGCGATCCCGGGAACCCCGACGACTCACTCACAGTTGTTGATTGCATCGAGTTTGTAGCCGACTACATCCTGCCCCGCCTGCCCCCGCTCCCGAAGGTCGCCTCGATCACGCTCCACCCGACGTGCTCCTCGACGCAGATCGGCCTAGCTCCGTACCTTGTACGGATCGCGGAGGCGGTGGCCGACACCGTGCACGTCCCCGTCGACGCTGGTTGCTGCGCCTTCGCCGGTGACCGGGGGCTGCTGCACCCGGAACTCACCCACGCCGCGACCCGCCCCGAAGCGGCGGAGGTCGCCGCCGCCAACTCCACCGTCCACGCGTCGTGCAACCGGACCTGCGAAATCGGCCTGACCCGGGCGACCGGCCAGCCGTACCGTCACCTCCTTGAGGTCCTGGCCGACCAACTCCACGGGGCGTGAGCCGACGACCAAGAAACCCTGCCGGGGAACCACTGATTTACCATGTGCCGCCATCCGGACGCCCGGACGGGCGATCTGCTCATCCTCCATGTTGCGATGGACGTCCAGTCCATGTACAACATGTAGTATGAGCATCTCATTCCGCCGGACGCCCGGCTCACGACACAGCGTAAATCAGCACTTCCCTAGCGTACTGCCATGCCCACGACACCGCCTCTGACCATCCGCCTTGCGACAACGGATGACATCGATCTGCTCATCCGGGTCCGCCAGGATTTCAACGACGAGTGGCATCCCCACAGCCCGGCCGAGACGGCCGCCCGCGCAGCGCAGTTCCGGTCCTACCTCGCGGCTCACCTCAGCGACAACACTTTCGCCGCCGTCCTCGGGTTTGTCGCCACCGACCTCGCCAGTACGGCGTTTCTCCTTGTGGGTGACTATCCATCCAACTGTACGATCCCCCACGGGCGCAAAGCCACGCTCATCAACGTCTACACGTACCCCGCCTACCGCCGCCAGGGTTACGGCGAACAGGTCGTGACGGCCGCGATCAACGTGGCCCGGACCCGCGGCGCCGATGTCCTTGATCTTGAGGCGACGGATATGGCCCGCCCCCTGTACCACCGGTTGGGCTTCGGTCTCCGTCCGGACACCCCGATGCGATTCCCACTCTGACCAGCCTTTTCGAGCCCCTCCCCCCGCCGCGATCACACCGCGATATCAATAAGTCCATCTATTGAACTAACTAATCAACAATTAGCCCCGCCTTGACGGAACAGGTAATTTGGTACGGTGACGAATTTCGTGAATGATGCCAGCATGCCCGCCGTTCGCCCGGACACTCCCGGCGACGAGGCGCAACTGATGGGACTTAGACTGGGGCCCGAGTTTGCTGTGAAAAATCCCCTCGCCGTGGGGCCGGTTCAGTCTCCGCAGCACACCGTGGACGGCTTTGTGAAGCAGTTCTTCCAAGAGCTCAACATGGGTCAGGGCGTCACGTTGCCCCGCGCAACGGTCAATGACCAGTACCTCGCCCTCGCCCGTACCGTCCGTAACTACCTCATGGCCCGCTGGCTCGAATCCACCCGCCGGATTCTGGAGCAGCGCCCGAAGATGGTCGGGTATCTCTCCGCGGAATACCTCCTCGGACGCCAGCTTGACAACGCCCTTCTCGCCACCAACCTCGAACAGATCGCCGAGGAAGCCCTCGCGTCCTGCGGCATCAGCCTCGACACCCTGCGCGCGCAGGAGGTCGAGCCGGGCCTCGGCAACGGCGGCCTCGGCCGGCTCGCGGCCTGCTTCATCGATTCGCTCGCCACGATGCGCGTACCCTCGATTGGCTACGGGATTCGCTACGAGTACGGCATCTTCCGCCAGACCTTCGTCGACGGCGCCCAGGTCGAGCAGCCGGACACCTGGCTCTCCCTCGGCAACCCGTGGGAGTTCCCGCACCCCGAGCGCTCCGTCCAGGTCGATTTTGGCGGCCACACCGAAAAGTACGTGGATGACAAGGGAATAGAACGTACGCGGTGGCTGCCGTCGTGGAACGTCATCGGCGTCCCGTACAACTACATGGTCCCCGGCTACGCCAACGGCTGGGTCAACACCCTGCGCCTGTGGAGTGCCCAGGCGACCAAGGCCTTCGACCTCGCGATCTTCAACTCTGGCGACTACGCGGAGGCCGTCCGGGCGCAGACTTTCGCCGAGAACATCACCAAGGTGCTCTACCCCGAGGACTCCACCCCCCAGGGCAAGGAACTCCGGCTCCAGCAACAGTACTTCTTCGTGGCCTGCTCGATCCGCGACTTCCTCGACCGCCTGGAGGATGGCTTTGATTTGCATAAACTCCCCGAGCGCATCTCCTTCCAACTCAATGACACTCATCCCGTCATCGCCATCCCGGAGCTGATGCGGGTCCTCGTCGACGAGCAGGAGATGGAGTTCGACGAGGCCTGGGAGATCGCGAGCGGCTGTTTCAACTACACCTGCCACACGCTGTTGCCCGAGGCCCTCGAGACCTGGCCGGTCGAGCTCATGTGGCGCCTGCTGCCGCGGCACATGGAGATCATCGACCAGATCAACATCGGCATGTGCGCACAAATCCGCGAGCAGTTCCCGGCCGACGAGATGCGCGTACGGCAGATGTCCATCATTTCGGATTACCCGTCACGGGCGGTCCGGATGGCCCACCTGGCCGCGTACGCCGCGCGCAAGATCAACGGGGTGGCCGAACTGCACTCCCAACTGCTGCGTGACAAGGTCTTACCCAACTTCGCCGAAATGTGGCCCGACCGGTTCACCAACGTGACGAACGGCGTCACGCCGCGCCGGTTCATCCGCCTCGCCAACCCCCGGCTCTCCGGGCTCATCACCGACACCATCGGCGTCGGCTGGCTGACCGACCTGGAACAGTTGCGCGAGTTGGAGCCCTTCGCCGAGGACGAGGACTTCCGCGCCGCCTTCCGCGACATCAAGACCGCAAACAAGAGAGATTTTGCCGAGGTGCTGCGCCGCCGCGACGGCATCGTACTTCCACAAGGCCATATGCTCGACTGCATGGTCAAGCGGTTACACGAGTACAAGCGGCAATCGCTCAACCTCTTGCACATTGTCACGATGTACGAGCGGCTGATCTCGGGCAAGGTGACCAAGGCCCAGGTCACGCCCAGGACCTTCGTCTTCGGCGCCAAGGCCGCGCCGGGCTACTACATGGCCAAGGAAACCATCCGGCTCATCAACTGCGTCGGCTGCGTCATCAACGAGGACAAGCGGGTCAACGACGTCATGCGCGTCATCTTCCCGCCGAACTACAACGTCACCCTCGCCGAGCACCTCATCCCCGCGGCCGACCTGTCGGAGCAGATTTCGCTCGCTGGCAAGGAGGCGTCGGGTACGGGCAACATGAAGTTCGCACTCAACGGCGCGCTGACGGTCGGTACGGACGACGGTGCCAACGTGGAAATCCGCCAGCTTGTCGGAGATGATAATTTCTTCTTGTTCGGCATGACCGAGCCGGAGGCCGAGGCACTGCTCGCCAAGGGTTACCAGCCGTCGGCCATCTACGAGTCCAACCCCGACCTCAAGGCTGCTATCGACCTGATCGCGTCCGGCGCGTTCTCGAACGGCGACGCGTCCTCCCACGAGCCGATCGTGTCGAACCTGCTTTACCAGGACCGCTTCATGGCGCTGGCCGACTACGCGTCGTACCTCGAGGTGCAGGACCGAATCGACAAGAAGTACGCCGATGTCGAGGCCTGGACGAAGTCGGCGATCCTCAACGTCGCCCGCTGTGGGTACTTCTCGTCGGACCGCGCGATGCGCGAGTACATCTCCCGGATCTGGGGCGGGGTACAAGTAGTGTGAGCCGGACGAGCTGGGTCACCAGTCGGACGGCCGGGCAGTCGCGTGCAGGTAAAGTCATGTGTGATAGGATTTGCATGATTTACATGCCGCGTACCGGCCAACGAAAGGTGACATTATGACGACGAAACCGGAGCCGGGGAGCTTCCCCTGGCAGTACGTACCCCGTCCGGGCCGCATCTACGGCGCCGCGACCGTGGGCGAGCGGGGGCAGATTGCCCTGCCCGCCGAGGCGCGCCGGGAACTGGGCATCGAGCCCGGTGACAAGCTGATGGTCTTTGGCAACAAGGTGAACAACTCCTTGGTCCTCATCAAGGCGGATATCTTCGAGAGCTTTGCCGACTTCTTCATGACGAAACTCGGCAAACTCGAGTCGTCGGCCCAGGGCTTCTTCGAGGCCTTCACCGCCGAGGCGATGGACGAGGAAACCGCCCCGGCAGCGGACGCCGCGCCTGAGAAGTGATATCAGGGACCCCACTCAGGGAGGCTTCGGGGTCGGGGCGAATGAGCTCGGGGGTGGTCCGCCTCGGCCTGGGCGGGCGATCCCCCGTACTCCCCTGAAAGCCCTCGGACTAGTAGAAATACGCTGCCGACCCGAGACAGAATGGGGTTCATGATTACTATCGAACATCTGTCAAAGAGTTATGGCTCCTTGGCGGCAGTCGATGACCTGAGCTTCACTGTGAAGCCCGGGCGGGTCACGGGATTCCTGGGACCGAACGGCGCCGGCAAGACAACTACTCTTCGAATGGCCACCAACCTGATCCACCCCGACCGGGGGCGGGTGACCTTCGGCGGCCAGCCGTACCGGCAACTCACCAAGCCCTTCACCCACGTCGGCATGGCGCTGGAACCGGCCGTGTTCCACCCCGGGCGGACCGCGCTGAACCATCTGCTGATGCTGGCACCGCACGCGGGGGCTGGCCGGCAGCGCTGCGAACAGGTACTCGGCCTGGTCGGGCTGGCGGACGCCGCGGGCAAGCGCGTCGGGAAGTTTTCACTCGGGATGCGCGGGCGGCTCAACCTGGCCGCAGCGCTCCTGGGTGACCCGGACACCCTGCTGCTCGACGAGCCGGTCAACGGGCTCGATCCGGAGGGCATCCGCTGGATCCGGGAGCTCCTGCGCGGCCTCGCCGCCGAGGGCCGGACAATCCTCATCTCTTCGCACCTTCTGTCCGAGGTCCAGCAAACCGTCGAGGCGGTGGTCATCATCGCGCACGGGCGGCTGGTGTACGAGGGCGGTCTGGCCGAACTCGAAGGCTTGGCCGGCTCGGCGGTGGACGTCCGCTCGGAGTCCCCGGCCGCGGTCCGCGGGCTCGCCCATGCGCACGGTTGGACGGTCCGAGAGGCGAGCGATCCGGCAGTTGTACGGATTGAAGGTGCTACCCCGACCGAAATCGGTCAGGCGGCAATGACCGCGGGCATCCCGCTCGCGGGGCTCACCGAACACGGTGCGGATCTGGAGTCAGTCTTCTTCGCATTAACTGAGGGACAAGGAGGAATGAGATGAGAAGCGCAATCACGTCAGAGTACCGGAAGTTTTTCACCACCCGGACGTGGGGGGTGTTGGTCGCCGTCATGGCCGCTGGTTTCTTCGTCGGGACGTTCCTGATCAGTTGGCTGTTCGCCGGGCAGACCTCCGGCAGCGGTCCGGGCGGGGTCGACACGGCCCGGCCGTACCTCTTCGGAATCGGCGCCTCCATGGGGTACATCTTCCCCGTGATCGTGGGGGCCCTCGCGGTCACCGCCGAGTACCGCTATTCGACCATCGTGCCCACCTTCCTCGGCGAGCCGCGCCGGTGGGTGGCAATGGTGGCGAAAGTCGTGGCGGCGGTACCGATGGGGTTCCTCATCGGTGTCGTGGGTACGGTGGCGTGCATCGCCGGCACCGGGCTCGGGTTCATCGTCGGTGGCGGCGCGGCGGGGATCTTCACGCTGGACACGCTGACCCTCGCCGGGCTGTCCGTCCTGACCCACACGGTCTGGGCCCTGGTCGGCGTCGGTTTGGGCATGCTCGTCACCTCCCAGGTCGGCGTCATCATCGCCGTACTGGCCTTCACCCAGCTCGTCGAACCGGTTTTGCGGGTCGGGATGAGCGTCTTCAGCGCGACCCAGGGCATCCCGAAGTTCCTGCCGGGCGCGGCGGCCGACGCGCTGGCCGGCGGGCACAGTGTCTACGCCGCCCTGTCCACCGGGGTGACCGACCAACTCACCATCTGGCAAGGCGGGTTGGTCCTCGCGGCCTACGGCGTCGCCTTCGGCGTCCTGGGCTACTTCCTCCGGATCCGGCGCAACGTCGCCTGACGGCCCCCCAACGCCGCGAAAGCATGAAAACGTGCGAAATCCAGCCGGATTTCGCTCCGTTTTCATGCTTCCGCGGAACTGGGCGGGGCGGGACTGGGCGGGGACGGGCGGATAGACTGCCTCCATGGATCTGCCGCGCCGGGCGTACCGGGCCACCACTGAGACCATCATCAAGCGCTCGCGGTTCATCACCGACCTGGCTCGGACTGACACCGAAGCCGACGCTCGTACCTTTATTGCCAGTGTCCGTTCAGCCTATCCCGACGCCCGCCACCACTGCACCGCCTACGTGCTTGACGACGACGGCCAGCGCCTCGCCCGCAGCTCCGACGACGGCGAGCCGGCCGGTACGGCGGGCATCCCCATGCTGAACGCCCTCACGGGGGCTGGCCTCACGAACACCGCGGCCGTCGTCACCCGCTACTTCGGCGGCGTCAAGCTCGGCGCGGGCGGGCTGGCAAGGGCGTACGGTGGGTGCGTCGCCAGTGCGACGGCCGCTGTGCCACGAGTACGCCGGGAGACCCGGGCCGTGTGGTTGGTCTGCCTGCCCCACGCCGACGCCGGCCGCTATCAAGAAGAGTTGCTGAGAGCCGGCGCGGCCGTGATCGACACGGCCTACGACGACACGAGCGTCCGGCTGCGTCTCACCCTCCCGGACGACCCCCTCGGCGTGGTCGCCCGCGCCACGGGTGGGACGGTTCGGCCCGCTCCGCACGGTACCCAGGTCGTCGAGCTCCCCGTGTGAAGGTGGGCGGAGTCGCGGATCCACGCCAGCCGGCCCACCATCTACGCCAGCAACCCCACCGCCCGGAGCGCCACCCGGGCCGCCGCCGCGGTCACGAAACGCCGCGCGTCCAGCCCGGCCACCCGCGCGGCAGCGACATTGTCCTCGCGGTCGTCGAAGAAGATGATGTGTTCCGGTGGTACGCCGACCGCCTCGACAAGGGCCGCGTACGCCCGCCCGTCTGGCTTGCGCACCCCGATGTCACCGCTGATAACCCACGTCTGAATGTCCTTGTCAAGCCCGAATTGCCGCCGTAGGCGAGCTGACCACTCGGAGACATCGTTGCTGAGACAGGCCAGTCTCACGCCCGACTGGGCGAGATCGGCCACCAGGCCGGCGATGCCCGGGACGAGGGTGAAGCGGGTGCAGTACGTGGCGTCGTCGCCAGGCACCCCGTAGGCGGCCCAGAGCGCGTCCGCCGTCAGCTCGCCCCGGCTGGCCCGGTGGTACAGGTCGCGAATCTCGTAGTCAGACAGCGTACAACCGAGCTCACGAACGTACGGGATCAGAAGTTCCGCCACATCGTCCCCGGCGGAATACAAGACGCCCATGGCGTCAAACGCGACGACGGCCGAGACGGTGGTCGCTTTTACGTCATAGTCGACGTAAACGCGACCACAGTCTCCCGCCGGAAGGTCAGCGAGAGTCCGGCAGGCCACCGTCGTACCGGTGGCGAGGTCGGCGAGCGTGGCGGCGAGTTCGGGCGCGGCGGGCTCGCCGTGGTAGGCGGTTTCGAACTCACGCAGTTGCTGGGCGGTGAGGTCCGGCAACCCCGCCGCCGTCGTCGGGATCGCGATCAGGGCCAACGCCACGGGTCCGTATGGCGGGATCGCCGGTTGCCAATGCCGGATGGCCAGGGCTTTCGCGCCGTGCCGGCCGTAGAACGCCGCGCGCCGCGCCGGGTCGCCGTGCCCGGGCCGCCCCGGCTGGGTACCGGGCCGCTCGATTTCCGCCAGGACGAAACGCCGTCCGCGCCGGGCCGCCTCCGCGCGGACCGCCGCCAGCAGCGCCGAGCCGTACCCACCCGAGCGCGCCGCCGCAGCGACCGCGAGGTACGCGAGCAGGGTCGTACCCCCGCACTCTTCCAGTACGGCGACCCCGAGGTAGGTCTCCCCGTTTCTCAGCGCCAGTACGGTGGCGGCCCCCGACTGGGCCAGCGTCACCAACTCGTCGACGGGGAGCATCTCCTCAACCGGGAAGGTGTCCGGCCCCAGCAATTGCTCATGGACGGCCCGGAGGTCGGGTTCAGCGGTGACTGGTGGTGATGAGCGTAAGTTCGCCCACGGGCAGGGGGTGTCAGCGGGGATGCCGGGCCAGGCGGAGGAAGGAGGCGGGCTGGCGGCCCGTCGACTGACGACAACGCCGCCCGGCGCCGCGCTGGCCCCCATCACCGCCAACGAAATACTGCTCATGACCACTAGCTCAACATTGTTCATGGAGTGACCTTCCGGACTCACGCGGGCCCAACGCCTTCGCCAATTCAGGCTAGCAGGCCTGGAGCGGTCGTTCCCAGTAGGCTGGAGACATGACGATGTGGGATGCCGCAATGGGCCAGGCCCTGGTCGTCGCTCGTACCGCTGCCGCTCACGGTGACGTCCCGGTCGGGGCGGTCGTACTGGCCCCCAACGGGACCCCCCTCGCGACAGCGGGCAACGAGCGCGAGTTGACCGGCGACCCGACGGCGCACGCCGAGGTGGTGGCGCTGCGGCGGGCGGCGGCCAGCCTCGGGACGTGGCACCTCGACGACTATACCCTCGTCGTCACCCTTGAGCCCTGTACCATGTGTGCCGGCGCGGCGGTCCTGGCCCGGATCGGCCGGCTAGTTTTCGGCGCGTACGATCCCAAAGGCGGCGCAGTAGCGTCGTTGTTTGATGTCGTACGCGACCCCCGGCTGAACCACCGTCCCGAGGTGACTGGCGGGGTCCGAGCCGACGAGTGCGCCCAGGTCCTCCGGGACTTCTTCGCCAATCACCCGGCCGCCTCCCGATCCTGAGCCGACCCCTCGGCCACGCGGGCCGCCCGGTTACTGTGGTAGTATTTCCGGCGGTGACGTGTCCGAGTGGCCGATGGAGCCCGCCTCGAAAGCGGGTGTGGGGCAACCCACCGAGGGTTCAAATCCCTCCGTCACCGCCACTGAAAATACGCTTCTGACTAGGGAATATATCCAGAGACTCTTGAGGTGTCCAGGACTCGGGCACTTAGGACGGCATGGCGAACAAGCCCCCACGCGGGACGAGTCCCGCGCCCGTGTCCGGGCAGTGATTGACGAGTCGCGCACCCGGTGACCCCGACGTACAGGGAGCATCCCGCGGCGACTGCCGAACTGACGGACGCGGGGTTGCTACATCCGCGTACACTCAGCGCTGTGGCTTACCTGGCCAGATAGTTCTCCTAACAGTTTTCTTACGACGCGGTATACTACAACCTGTTGGTACGCGCAAACGCCCGCCGCTGTACCAGTTTCTTGACCCCGAATCGCCTCCCCGACCGATTGGAGCCACCCATTATCGCGTATGCCGCCATCCTCGTTTTCGTGATCAGCTACGCCCTGATCGCGACGGAGAAGGTCCACCGCGTCGCGGCGGCGCTGGGCGGGGTGGCCGCGATGATTCTGTTGGGCCTTGTCAACGCGGATTCGGCGTTCTTCACCCCCCATACCGGGGTCGATTGGAACGTCTTGTTCCTGCTCTTCGGCATGATGGTCATTGTCTCGATCCTGCGCCACACCGGGTTGTTTGAGTACATCGCACTGTGGGCCGCCCGGACCTCCCAGGGTCGGCCTACCCGCCTCATCATCTTGTTAGTCGTTGTCACAGCCGTTTTCTCACCGATTTTGGACAACGTGACCACCGTCCTGCTCGTCACTCCGGTCACCCTCTCAGTGTGCCAACGACTGCGGATCGACCCGCTGCCGCACCTCATCGCCCTCATTCTGACGGCCAACGTCGGCGGTCTCTCGACCCTCATCGCCGACCCGCCAAACATCATCATTGCTTCACGCGCCGGTCTCACCTTCAACGACTTCCTCGTCCACGCGCTGCCGCTCTGCATCATCTTGCTCGTTGTCCTCGTCGGCCTGCTCCAATTGCTGTTCCGCAAGCAGTTACACGTCCACGTCGACGTGGACGAAGCCCTGCGCGGCCTTACCCCGGGCGACGCGATCGAGGACAAGGCCCTGCTGGCGCGCTGTCTGACGGTCCTCGTCCTCACCATGGTCGCGTTCGGTCTCCACACGCTGCTCCCCGTGGACCCGTCGATCATCGCGCTGCTGGGGGCCGGGGCAATGGTTCTAGTTAGTCGTACCACTCCGCAAGAATTCCTGGGTGAGGTCGAGTGGATGACGCTCGCGTTCTTCATGGCTCTGTTTGTGCTGGTGGGCGCGCTGGTGGAAGTGGGCGTGATCGGTACGATCGGGCGCATGGCGGCGAACCTCATGCACGGCGACGAGCTCCTCGGCGCGACCGGGTTACTGCTTTTCTCGACGGTGGTCGGCGGGCTCATCGACAACATTCCGTACACGACCGCCATGACCCCCGTCGTCGCGCAGATGGTCTCCTCGACCGGACAAGTGGGCGCGGACAGCCCGCTGTGGTGGACGTTCGTGTTCGGCGCGGATCTCGGTGGCAACGCGACCGCGGTCGCGGCGGGGGCCAACGTCGTCGTCCTCGGGGTTGCCGCCAAATGGGGCCGGCCAATCAGCTTCTGGCGGTTCACGCGGGTGGGACTCGTTGTGACGGCGGTCACTGTGGCTCTGACTTGGGTATATGTCTGGTTGAGGTACTTTGTGCTAGCGTGAGCGCGGTATTGTAGTACACGAGAACCCCGCTGCGCGACCCCCTGTGGTAAGTAGTTTCGGATTAGCCATTGCACTTAAGTACATATCACC
>JAIRVA010000169.1 GCA_031254155.1 Propionibacteriaceae bacterium | reverse complement strand
CCGAAGAAACGGTGCTTGATGAAGGCGGTGAGCCCGGGTGACGAGCCGCCCTTGAGATGGCTCGCGTTGAACAGGTACACCACGCCCATGACGACAGTCATCATGGCCAGAGTCGCGATCATGTCGGGCATCCCCAGCTTCGTGATGATCAGACCGTTGAGAAGGCCGACCACGGCCCCGATCACCAGCGACACCGTGAGGGCCAGGGCCAGGTTGGCATCGGACTGCATGAGGACCGAGGCCGACACCACGTTGGTGAGCGTCATCACCGTACTCACGGACAAATCGATGCCCCCGATCAGGATGACGCACAGCTGACCCATGGCGACGACGCCCAGGATCGTGACCGAGGCCAACAGGATGCTGAGCTGCGCCGACCCGGTGTAGTTCGGCGCCCGGGAGACCAGGACGACGTAGAGCAGGATCAGGACGGCCCACGGCAACAGCAGGGTGACCAGCTGGCGGGGTGACCGCCTCGTGGGGAGGAGAGTGTCGGTGTTCACGCTGGGGCCCTTCTCGCGCGGGCTTGGTTGACTAGGTACGGCACGCCCACCACGAGGACGAGGATCCCCCCGGAGACCACGTTCGACCAGGAGGGGTTGATGTGCCACGAGGTCAGAAAACTCGTGATGAACGTCAGGACGAAGGCGCCGCCGATCGCCCCGGCGATCGACCCGCGGCCACCGGTCAGCGCGACCCCGCCGAGGACGGCGGCGGCGATGGCGTTCAGGGTGTAGGTGGTGGCGGCGCCCGTCGCGCCCGCACCGGTGGTCATCGACAACAGCACGCCGGCGAGCCCCGCGAACAGCCCGGACAGGGTGTACGCGAGCGCTCGCGACCGCCACGGCGTCAGCCCGCTGACGAAGGCCGCGGCTTCGTCACCGCCGACGGCCAGCAGGGCGGTCCCCGCCTTCGAGTGCCGGACCGGGTACCAGATGAGGGCCGGCAGGGCGAAGGCCAGGACCAGCGCCAACGGTACGGGACCCACCATGGTGATGATGACGTTGGTGAACGCGGCGGGGATCGTGCCGTAGACCGGCAGCGGGCAGACGTACAGCGCGATACCGGCGGCGATCGATCCGGTTGCCAGCGTGACGACGAGCGCCGGCAGCTTCCACACCCCGACCATCAGACCGTTGGTGAGCCCGATGGTGGCCGTGACCAGGAGCGCCAGCAGCGCGGCCAGCCACGGACTGCCCACGGCGGGCGTCCACCTGGCCACGATGACGTACGCCAGCGACACCGTCGATCCGACGGAGAGGTCGATGCCCTTCGAGATCAAGACGATGGCCATCCCCGTCGCCGCCATCACCAACGGTACCTTCGGCACGAGCACTAGGGTCAGTGTGGTCGGGTTCAGGTTGGGGGTCCGCGCGGCCCAGATGACGAGCACGATCGTCAGAGCGACGTACGCGAACACGGCGCCGGGCTCCCGGCGAACGCCCAGGCCGAACCGGCGGAGGATACCGGGCCGTGAGCCAGGCAACAAGGTGGTGGGAGAGGGTCTCATAGGTCCTCCTCGAAGGCGGCGCGGGTGATGCTCTCCTCGGTGATGGCGGCCCCCGCCAGTTCCGCCACGATCCGGCGGCGGGACATGACGAGGACCCGGTCGCAGAGCCCGACGATCTCGGTCAAGTCGGTGGACAAGAACAGGATGCCCACACCCTCCCCCGCCAGCCGGCGGACCAGGGCGTAAATCTCCTGCTTGGTCCCGACATCGATGCCGCGCGTCGGGTCGGACAACAGCAGGACGGTGGGGCGGGTGTTGAGCGCCTTGGCCAGCACCACCTTTTGCTGGTTGCCCCCGGACAGGCCGCCCGTGATCGCCGTCGCCGAGGGGGTGTGGATCTTGAGCTGGTCGATGTACGTCGTGGCCTGGGCGAACTCCCGGCGCCTGGACAGGACGCCGGCGCGCGCGAACTGCCGCAGACCGGCGAGGGTGACGTTTTTGTAGACCGGGAAGGATAGGACGACGCCCTGGCCCTTGCGGTCCTCGGGGACCAGCGCGTAGCCGGCCCGGACGGCCCGGCCCGGGTTGGCGAAGGGACGCTGGCGGCGGGCGTCCGCCGGACTCGTCATCACACCGCTGGCGCGGCGCAACCCGGCGATCCCCTCGAGCAGTTCGTTCTGCCCGTTGCCGGCCAGACCGGCGATGCCCAGGATCTCCCCGGGAAAGAGGCTGAGGTCGACGGGACCAACCGACCGCCCGACCCGGAACCCCGTGAGGGCGAGCTGTTCCTGCCCCGGTCCGCGGGCGGCCACGGCCGGTTTCAGCGGGAACAGCGACTCCAGCTGGCGCCCGACCATCATCGACACGAGCTCGTCCGGGTTGGTTTCCCCGACCAGCCGGGTACCCACGGACACACCGTCCTTCATGACGACGAACGAGTCACAAACGGTGAAGAACTCGCTCATCCGGTGCGTGATGAAGATGACACTGCGCCCCTCGTCGCGCAGACGACGGATGACGTCCATGAGCCGGTCGACCTCGGACTCCCGCAGGCCGGAGGTCGGCTCGTCAAGGACGAGGACGCGCGGGTCGTCGACAAGGGCTTTCGCAATCTCGACCGTTTGGCGGTCGGCGAAGGGCAGGTCCCGGACCATCGCGTCCACCGACAGCGGCGACTGGAGCTGGTCGAGCGCAGCCTGCGCCCGCCGCCGGACGCGGGAAGCCGCGACGAGACCGCACCGGGTCGGCTCTCGTCCCACCACGATGTTGTCGGCGACCGTGAGGTGCGGGAAAAGCGACAGCTCCTGCGTAACCATGCTGATGCCGGCCGCCCGCGCCTCCGCGGGGCCGTAGCCCGCCTGGACCTGCCCGTCCACGAGGATCGTCCCGGCATCGGCGGTGTACGTGCCGGAGAGCACCTTGAGCAGCGTCGACTTCCCCGCGCCGTTCTCCCCCACGAGGCCGATCACGGTCGCGCGGGGGATAACGAGGTCAACCTCCCGCAGGGCGTGGACCCCGCCGAAACTCTTGCGAATGCCCCGGAGCTCGACTGCGGCGCCGGGCTCCGGGGCGTCAGACTGGATGTCCGGCATTGCTTATTTCTTATAGTTTGCCTGCAGGAAGGTATCCGGCAGCATGGTCGGCAGCCACAGCGAGTCGTTCAGATCCGGCTGGACGTACTTCCCCAGGTTGTCCGCGGTGATGGTCGGGATGTCGGAGTTGACCGTCTGGCCCGGGTCGACGCCCTGACGGGCCTTGATCGCGATGTCCATGGCGGTGACGACGAGCTGCGGCGGGCTGGCAAACGCCCACGAGGCGAAACCCGTCTGCGACCCGGCCAGCGACTGCCAGGTCTTGAGGAAACCGTTGCTGGCCTCACCGGGGATCGGCAGGACCGACATACCGAGTTGCTGCATCGCCGCGATCGCACCGAGCGACGCGTCGCCGCCTTGGGAGTAAATCCCCTTGACATCCGGGTGGGCCGCCAGCAACGACGCGGTCACGGTCTGGGCCGTGGCCTTGTCCCACTGGGTGTCGGCCGACC
>JAIRVA010000127.1 GCA_031254155.1 Propionibacteriaceae bacterium | reverse complement strand
TCCAGGCGGAAGGCCACCGCCGCGTCCGGCACGAGATGGCCCGACGCGTCGCGCACGGTGACGGTCGCGGTGTACGCGTGGCCGGCCGCGATGGGCGAGACCGGGGTGACGACGAGGTCCGAGTTCGCCGCCTGGGCCGTCCCGATGGTGAACCGGATCGCGGCGAGGACGCCCGTCGCCGGCCGCAGGCCGTCAATCGTCCCCTCGGCGGTGAACACACCGGCCTTGGTCGAGGTCCAGGCGAGCGTGGCGGTCCCGTCCGCGCCCGTCGTGGCGGTCGCCGTCGCCGGGGCGAGGAGGCCCGCGAGGGCGCCGGTCGTCTGGTCACGGGCGACGACACTCGCTCCCACCACCGGATTGCCGTAGGTGTCGAAGGCGTACGCGACCGCGGTGTCCGTGGCGGCCCCGTCGGCCAACTGGTCGTTGCGGTCCATCTCGAACCGGGTCACGTTGTCCGGGTTCTCGGGGGTGCAGTTGTTGACGCACACCCCGCCCGCCGTGAAGGTCACCCGGGCCGTCTCACCAAGGGTCACCCCGGTGACAACGGCCGACACCGTGAAGTCACCGACGAGCTTGGACGTGGCGGTGTAGGTGTACCGCCCCGGCGCGACCTCCTGGAAGCCCCAGAGCGCGAGGTCCGGCCGGCTGTCGGCCCGTCCGGCGACCACGATGTCGTGGGCCGTGAGGCCCGTCACCGGGTTGGACCCGGCGTCACGGGCGGTCACGGTAATCGTCACCGGCGCGCCCACGGTCTGGGTGACGGGATCGACGCCGAGACCCGAGGTCCGGGCGTCGACGGCCCCGGCGGTGAACTCCACGGGGGCGGGCGAACCGTCGAGCGCGGACGGCGAGCCACCCACCGGGATCGTGGCGGTGACCGCGACGAGTTCGGCGACGGCATCCGTCACCTGGACCTGCGCGATCCCGTCGCGGCCGGTCACCTGGCTCGCCGCACTCAGGGTCGAGGCGCCGTCCGAACCGAAGCTCACGGTCACCCCCGGCACCGGGTTACAGAGCTCGTCGGTGATGAGGGCGGTCGCGGTCGCGGAGCCGCCCACGCCGAGGCGGGCCGGGAGAGCCGTGAGATGCGTCCCCTTGCCGTCCTCGCAGTCGACCGGGCCCACCACCGGGTCGCCGGCCCGGAACGGGACCGGGAGCTTGGCGCCGACGGCCACGGTCTGATAGGCGACGGAGGCGACCGGGGCCGCCTGGGCGACGGTCGAGGTGTACGTCGCGGTGTACGTACCGTCACCCGCGTTCGTCACCGCCGACACGATCACGCTCCCGCTGGAGGCCGCGAAGGCGATGTCCGCCACCGCCAGCCCGGTCAGCGGGTTGTCATTGGCGTCCCGGGCCCGCAGCGTCGCGGTGTACGCGGCGGCGCCGTCGGCGACGACCCACGTACTGTCGTCGGCCAGATCCGCCCCGGGCGTGACCGTGAACGTCGAGGCCAGCCAGGAGAACCCGCCCGTCGTGAAGGTCACCGCGAGGGGTGAGTGGTCAAGCTCGCCCGCCGCGATGCGCCCCGACACGGGAACAGTCTGGGCCTGGGTGCTGGTCACCGTGGCGTAGGCGTACCCCTGGGCGTCGGTGACCGCGCTCGTGACGGCGAGCAGCGCCGTACTGCCCGGCGGGAGGGCGAAGGTCACCGGCACGTCGGTCACCGCGTTGCAGCGGCGGTCCGTCACGAGCGCGGTGAGGTTGGCGGTCTCGCCGACCGGCAGCGTCGTCCGGTCGGCGGCGAGGTGCGAACCCGTGAGATCGGGATCGGGGCACTCCACCGGCCCGACGACCGGCTCACCGGCCCGGAACGGGACCGGGAGCGCCGTACCCACGGCACCCGCCTGGTACGCCGCCTGGGCCACCGGGCTGGCGTCGGCCACGACCGAGGTGTACGTCACCTGGTAGGCGCCGCCGCCGGCGTTGGTCACCTGGGACACCTGGACCTGGCCAGACGCGGTGAAGGCGAAGTCGGCCAGCGCGAGCGCCGACAAGGGGTTACCGTTGCTGTCCCTGGCCGTCAGGGTACCGGTGTACGCCGACGTGCCATCGGCGACGACCCAGGTGTCGCGGTCGGCCAGACTCACCACCGGGGAGACGGCGAACGTCGACTGACTCCACGAGAAGCCACCCTCGGTGAACTTCACCGGGGCCGGCGAGCCGTGGACCCGGCCAGCGGTGATCGTGGCGGTCACGTTGACCGTCTCCGCCACGGTGTCGGTCACCTGGGCGGTCGCCACCCCGTCGGTGCCGGTCACCCACGGCCCGGTGCTGAGCCCCGCCGACCCGTCAACGGCGAACGACACGGTCGCCCCCGGTACCGGGTTGCAGAGCTCGTCGGTGATGAGGGCCGTCGCCAACGCCCACTCCCCGACCGGGAGGCTCGCCGGCGCGACCCAAAGGTTCGTACCCTGCCGGTCCGGGTCGGTACAGATGACCGGCCCGACGACTGGTTCGCCCGCCTTGAAGGGGATCGGCAGCGCCGTCCCCACCGCCGTCGCCTGGTACGCGACCGTGGCGGCCGGGGAGGCCGCCGCCACCACCGAGGTGTACGTGACGGTGTACGTGCCGTCGCCGCGGTCAACTACCGCCGACACCACCACGTCGGTGCTCGACGCCGTGAAGACGATGTCGCCCAGCGTCAGACCGACGAGGGGGTTCCCGTGGCCGTCCCTGGCCGTCAACGTGCCGGTGTAGGCGGACGTGCCGTCGGCCGTCACCCAGGTCTCGCGGTCCCCCGCCTCGGCGACCGGGGTCACCGTGAAGGTGGACCGGGTGACCGAGAGCTCACCCGCGGTGAAGGTCACCGTCTGGGGCGAGCCCGCGACCGGGGTCGTCGTCCCGTGGATGACGACCGTCGCACTGAGCTCGTCGACGTACCTCCCCGCGGTCGCCGACGTGATCGTCGCCCCACAGGTCCCGTCGCTCCCGGTCACGCAGCCGGCGCCGGTGGCGCTGGTGAGCGTCGTCACGGGGGCGGAGGCGTTGCCGAACGTCACCGGGATGCCGGCGAGGGGTTGCCCCCCGGCGTCGCGGATCGTGGCCGTGGCGGTGATCGCCGTCCCGACCGG
>JAIRVA010000003.1 GCA_031254155.1 Propionibacteriaceae bacterium | reverse complement strand
GGCCGTCCGGTACAACCCGCTGAAGGCCAAGGCCGCCCATTTGGTGTTGTCGGTCAATGAAACCACCCTGATGAGTTACCTCGAAAAGTCGTTCAGCTCGGTCACCGCCCCCGCCGTACCCGCGAGTGTGGCCTACAACGCCGACGCGGGAACCTTCGCCGTCGCACCGAGCAAGGCCGGCATCAAGCCGGACGCCGCCGCGGTCGCCCAGGCGATCGAAGCCGGCGGCGGCGTCACCGCGCCGCTCGAAGTGGCGACGATCGCCCGCGACCCAGCGATCACCGACGCCGCCGCGCAAACGGCCGCCGACGCGGCGAACGCCCGGATCGCGCAGGCGTACGTCCTCACGGCTGGCAGCAAGCAATACGTGATTCCGGCGGCGACGCTGGCGAGTTGGACGGTGGTCAACCAGGATGTCACGGCGGGTACGATCACGACGACCGTCGACGAGGCCAAGGTCCAGGCCGAGCTGCCCCCGCTCCTGACCGAGAACCTCACCGCGCCCATGGAACCCGGCCAGAACATGGTCGGGCCGTCGGGGCAGTACCTCGGGCACGTCAAGGACGGCAAGCCGGGGACGGCCGTCGCCGATCCGGCGGGCGTGACCGCGGCGGTGATTGCCGCTCTGGGCACGGGTACGGGACTCGCCACAGACGTGGCGGTCGCCCAGAACCCGGCGACCACGGAGAACGCGCCGATGGACGCGAAGTACCTTGTCCCGAACGGTGCCAAGTGGGTCGAGGTCAACACGAGTGCCCGGACCGCGACCCGCTACGAGGGTACGACGGCCCTCACCACCTGGCCGGTCGTCGTCGGGACGTCGGGCAAGACCACGCCCGGGATCTGGCACGTGTACGTCAAGGTGGCCGAGCAGACGATGACCGGCGGCACCCCGGGCGAACCGGGGTACTACAAAGTCGAAGGCGTGACCTGGATCGCGTACTTCAACGGCGGCATCGGCTTCCACGCCAACTGGTGGGCCTCGCCGGGGACCGCGGCCTCCCACGGCTGCGTCGGCCTCACCCGTGACCGGGCGAAGGAGATGTACGACTGGATCGACGTCGGTACCCTCGTCGTCGTCCACACCTAAACGCCAATCGGGGGACCCCGGGGGACCGGTGCCTATTTCGGGGTGACCTTGAGGCCGGCGATGGCGGCGTCGACGTCCGATTGGTACTGGGTCGCGTCGTTGGGGACCGACGCGTAGAAGATCGATGACGTCATCTCCCCCGTGGCCACGATGATGACAATGGCCAGCTCCGAGGTCGTCGCCAGACCGGGGATGGAGAAGGACAGGTTGGTTTCGGTGATCCACCCGTCGTACCCGTCGACGCTGTACGCCTCCGACCGCTGGACGTCCTGCGTGATCGTCGTATTGCCGTAGAACTCGCCAAAAATACACCGGTTGACAATGTCCGACGCCTCCTGCGGCGCGTAGAAGCCGTCCCCGGCGTACAGTTGGCCGACCAGGACCGAGACCACCCACCCGGCCCAATCGCCCTGGCCGCTCGTATTCTCGTGGATCATGATCTCCTGCTCGGCGACGTCACGTCCGAACGGGACCCGGTTGTCCGTGTCTGGCGCGCTCCAGGGGCGGCCGAGTCGGGGGTACGACAGGTCGCCGCCGTACACCCGCCCGTCGCTGGGGTGGTCGAAGCGGACGGGGGCCTGCCGGCTGGGACAGGTCTGTTCGGGTGCGCCCGGCACCCCGGCGCCGGGATCACCGGTGCTGGAAGCGTTGAACAAGTTGAACAGCCGGGTGACGCCGAAGATGATCAGCGCGAGGACCACGACGCCGACGCCGAGGGTGACCCACAGGCCGGTCCGGCGCGGTTTCTTCAGGGGTTGGTACGAGGCTGGGGTCGATTGGTCGTACGAACCGGACGTCTGGCCGGCCCCCTGGCTGTCCGTGAGGGGGATGTACGTCACCGCCCCGCGGGTGAGCGGCTGGGTCGGGTCGAACCCCGGAGCCGCCCCCGGCGTCACCCCCTGGGCCGGGACCGCGGGCGCTGTGGCGCCGACGTACTGCGACGGCGGACCCGCCAACGGGTGCGGCGACACCACGTCCGACCAGGCACTACCGTCCCAATACCGGTACATTCCTGCTTGTCCACCCGGATCTGAGTACCACCCTTGCTGAGCCATCGCCACTCCTCCTCCTTGGGGCACGTCCCCATTCCATTATGGCTGGTACCACTCACAATTCCCTAAGAATGGGGCGGCCGACTGGGCCGGCGCTCCCTCCCGCGCCGGCCAAGGCCGGCGAACGCCCAGATTGTCGTACCGCAATCCCACACAACCGCCGCTCCCCCGCTCTCCTCTCCGCGTTAGCATGAAAACGGTAGGTTTTTCGGCCGTTTCTGACGCGTTTTCATGCTTTCGCGGAAGAAGGAGGGGAGGAAGGGGAGGGGAGGGGGAAGAGGAGGGAGGGGGTACGGCCACGTACGGCTTGGGGAGTTCTCCCCATTGTGGGTTTGTCGCGGCCCGGCTATAGTGGAAGCGTTATTTGACCACTTAAGGAGTCATTGTGAACCCCCTCAAGAAAGCCGCCACCGCGGCGGCCATCTCCCTCGCGTTGCTCGTGGGCGGGGCTGCGGGTACCACCCTCGGGACCCCCACCGCCGAGGCGGCGTACTCTTGCTCGAGCGCCTCAGTTAGCTACGTCACCAACATCGCCTACATATATCCGAAAGTAACGAACAATTGCTCAATTGGACAGACATACTGGGTCTCTCGCGCATGTCCAGGGGGGAGGGTTGCGGCTGGTCCTGACTACTTCACTGCCGGTCAGACTCGTACGATCGACTGGGCCCGACTTTCCCTGGTGGACTGGGTACTCGGGTGCCGCGTCTACGTGTCCTGATCAGTTCCTACGGCGTGGCGTAGGAACTGATGAGCGGGTCCACCACGAAGCCGTCGACTTGGGTCCGGGCGGCCTGGGCATCGGTCAAGAGGAAGTACGTTTCAATGTTGCCGTGTATCTGCTCCCAGATGTTCGAGTTCCACGTCGAGTCGATGACCCACCACGTACCGCCGATTGACACCTTGTTCCAGGCGTGCAGGGTACCCGAGTCGTCGGCGTACCCCGTGATCGTCACGCTCGGCAGGCCGACGGCGTCGGCCAGCGCCTTGTAGGCCGCCGCGTACGACTGGCACACTCCCGTACCCCCGATGAGGACGCCGATCCCGTTCCACGAGTTGCGGTACGTCGCGGCGTACGTCTCCGCGTCCATCGCCATCGCCGCCGAACTGGCCGCGGCGTCGTTGTACACCGCGTGTTTCGCGAGGTAATCGTTGATCGCCTTGGCCTTGGCCCGGTCATCCATCTCCGGGTTGACAAGCTGCAGCGCCAGCTGATCCACCTTGGCCTTCAGCGCGGCCGCCTCGGCGGCGCGGGTGGCGGCGTCCTCCATGTACCCCGCGTACAACACATTGTTGTACACCCCGAGGGTGAAGGTGAGGTCGGTGAGGTACGGGTTCTGGTACACCGCCTCGGCCGCCGCGTCGAGGATCAGCGGGTCGGCCGCGCCCACGTACGCGCTCATGTCGATCGCTTCCTCGCCCGCGAACAGGTTCGCCGCGATGTACTTGACCATGTCGGAGGAGCCGTTCCAGGTGTACGGCGAGTCGGGCGCGGTGGTGGACGGCGTCCGGCCCGGCGCGTACTGCTGGGCCTCGTCGGCCGAGAACCAGCCCAGGCCCTCGCCCGTCCCGAGCGACACGAGCGGGGTCAGCCCGAGCCCTTGGCCAAGCGCCGTCACGCGCGCCGCCGTATCCGGGTCACTCCCGGTGAGGGTGCCAGTGAGGGGAGTCCCGGTGACGGCGTACGTGAGCCGCGTCGTACCCTCCTCCGACACCAGCTTTTGCGGGATGACAGGGAAAAACGCCGTCCGACAGTCGCCCATCGTCACGGGGAACTGATCCGGGTAGTACGTCGCCGCGCCGCCCGCCGCCTCGGCCTGGGCGGCGAAGGTCCGCGCGGCGGTCGCGACCGGGGTGTCCGTGATAACAGTCTTACCGTCCTGCACGTCGGGCAGGGAGATGCTCCCCCCGGTCCCGGCGGCGACGACCGCGAAACCCGGGTAGGCGAGGCCGGAGGTGTCCCAGGCCGGGGGGGTCGGGCCCTGGTAGGTCTCGTCCTGGGGCCCGCAGGTCTCCCCGTTGGCCCCGGTCGCCCGGAACTCGCGGTTGGCTTCGGTGACGCTCTCGTCGTACTGCCGCGTGTTCGAGTACGCGAGAGCCTGCGCGGTGGCCGACCAGGTCGTGGCGTCGCCCGGGGCGGTCCCGATGATCTCGTACCCCGGGTCGGCGGTGGTTGCCTGGAGGACGACGTACGCGGCGGCGCCGGCGACGGAGTCCCAGGTGAGGGTCGGGACGCCGTCGGTGACGGCCATCGTGAAGGCCGGGGCGGCGGGCGCGGCCGGATTGTCGACCGTGTAGACGTGGACGCGCGGCTGGTCGAGCCGGCCACCCAGGAGGTCGCGGCGCTCGGCAATGTAGTAGGTACCGGTCGGCCACCCCGTACTCCCCAACCAATAACTGCTAGTCGGGGGCAGGTTGTCGACGGCCGGGAGCAGGCGGCCCAGGGGCGAGACCGTCAGACGCGGGCCGAGCGGGGTGAGGGATGCGGAAGCGTGGAAAGTGGTGACGGGCCTAGTCAGGGCGGGATCGGAGTAAATGTCAATTGTACCCGCCCAGTCGGTCCGGCTGAGGCTGCCGACATCCGGGAGGGGCAGGGTAAAGGTCCACGAAGCGTCGGCGGACCGGGTGGCGGTCTCGACGATCGTGTAGCCTCGGGGCGATTCCGTCCAGCCTTGTCGGTGGAGGTAAACCGCCCCGTTGAGAACGAGGCCGAGGACGAGGACGCCGACCAGCGTGGCAAGGGTCCAGGCGAGACGGTGCTTTCGGCGCGGGGGGCGGGGCGTGGGCTCCGGGGGGTTCGAGTGCGGAGGTCCCCAGGCCGGTTGGGCCGGGGACTAGGCCATGGCGGGGTACGCGGGGGGTGGGTACGCGGGGGACGGGGCGGAGGGAGGCCCGGGGTACGGGGCGGCGTACGGGAGTCCGGGCGGAGGCCCGGCGGGCGGGGCGGACGTGGCGAGGGCGGCGGAGACGGGGGCACCCGGCGGGCCGACGGGTGGAGTCGCGGGAGGCGGGGTACCCGGCGGGCTGACGGGGTACGCGGCAGACGGGGGTCCGGGAAGGGGTGGGGCGCCGGAATGCGGGCCGTAAGCGGGGGACGGCGAGTCGGCGGGGCGGGAGACGGGTACGGGGTTGTCGGGCGAGCCGATGGGCGGGAGACCGGCGGGGCCGGGCGGAGGAGACGAGGGAGGACCCGAGACATCGGTAGAAGCTGGGCACGAGCGCTCGGGCGCCCCCACGCCATCCGCTGGATCAACCGACATTTTCACCTCTCTGTGACGAAGCGTTCGCAGTCGATATTACCATCAGCTCCTCAACAAACGGGGGCCGCCGACTCCTCCGACTCCGCCCGCCGACTCCCCCGGCCCCTCCCGCCCCTCCGACTCCCCCGACTCCCCGGTTCCCCCCGCCCCTCCAACTCCCCCGACTCCCCCGCCTCCCCCCGGCCCCGAAATGTCATAATGCGATGCCGGAGGCTCGAGTGACGGGAAATGTACACTTTTGGGCCTGCCAACTGTACATTTGCCGCCACTCGAACATACAGTCACGCATTATGACAGCGAAGAGGTGGCAACTCTCCCCCTCGCATGCGCCAGTTTGGTATGGGTTACCACCTCTCTACAGCCGAAGGCCGGGAGGTAAGCCGTACCAAACCTCTGCACCGGGGTACGGTCACCAGTTCCGGTGGAAGGAGTCGATCATCTGCTGGATGTCGAGTGAGGTCGAGGGCTTGGGCCCCGGCTGGTCGGCTTCGGTGAAGATCGTGTAAACGAACTCGCCCTCGGGGTCGGCGAGGAACAGGTAGCGGTACTCGGTCGTACCCACCTGGGCCGTGTACTCCACCGCCGGCAGCCCGCCGACAGCGGTCGACGTCGGACCGGTGGCGTTATCCAGCGTGGCTTCGTACCCGGCCATGGTGTCCGCCGCGTACTGTTTCCAATCGCTGTCAGGCACCTGAACCACGCCAATCCGCAATGAACCATAATCAGGTGTACTCGTGGTGATGGTGGCGGCGTCGTTGTCCAATTGCCAGTCCCAGCCCTTGGTGGGTGTGATTGTCACACTCCAGCTCCCGGTAGTACCAGAAACAGGTATGACTATTTGATTCGAGTCGATCACCGCCGGCACGGCGTCGGGCCCGGAGTACCCGGTCATACCACCGGCATTGTCCCGCGCCATCAGGCCGAACCCGGCCACCGCGGCGAGAACCACGGCCCCGAGAGGGATGAGGATCTTGGCGAGGAGGGGTACGCGACGCTTCGCCGGTCGTACCACGGGCAACGAGTCGCTAAACGCGGGTTCAAGGTATTGCTGGGCGGGCACGGACTCCCAGGCGTACCCCGGTGCGGCCGGACCACCCAAGTTCCCCATAGCGCCCCACCCGCAGCGCGCACAAACAGCGCTGTCAACGGGGTTTTCGTTCCCACAGTGCGGGCAACGGGCAACCGTGGCGACGCGGGGTCCGGCGCCGGACGGCTGGACGGGGCGCTGGACGGGCGAGCCGACAGCCTCCCCGCAGTGGACGCAGCGAACGGCAGCATCGTGATTCGGGGTTCCGCACCGCCAACAATAGATGGTCATTTTTGGCCTCTTTCTCCCGCCCCCAGCCTACCGGGCGGGCCCGGCGTGAGACCGGTTCCGGGGATCGGTTCAGGTACGAATCAGGGCCGGTCAGTCGCTCTGGCCGCCCGTACCTGCCGTACCTGCCGGACCGCCCGCACCTGCCGGACCGCTCGGACCTGCAGTACCGTCCGCCTCCGCCGCCCGGACTTGCCGCTGCCGCCACCACCAGGTCGCGATCATGCCGACGAGTACGACGACCATGACGTACCACATGTACTTCGCGTACAGGTTCACGATTGCGACCGCGGGCTCACCGATCCACCAGCCCAGGGCGAGGTACCCGGCCTGGTACAGCAAAGAGACAATAATAACCGGCGGCAGGAAGCGTGCCAGGGACTTGCCCGCGACCCCGATGGCCGCGAACACGATCGGCATGGGGAACGGGATCGGCAGGAAGGTCAGGAAGATCGCGAGGACGGCGAACCGGTTCGTCAGGCGGACCGCGCGGTCGGCGCGGCGGCGGGCCCGGGCCGATTTGCCCGCGAAGATGTCGAGGATGCCGGTGCCCCAGAGCCGGCCGGCCCACCAGTACACCCACGAGAACTTCACCAGGGACAGGCTCGCGACAAGCCAATACACGATCAGCGGGCCACCGCCCACCCGGACCCACGCGCCGGTCGCCACAACGGAGGTACGCCCGCCGGTGATCATCGCGGCGGCCGGGGGCGACCAGCCGATGAGGATGGTGCGCAGGGGGAGCAGCGCGATCCCGTAGATCCCCACGGCCGCGATCCACGCCCAGCAGGCGAGATCCGCGCGGGTCGGCTTGTGCCGCCACGGGAGCGACGGGTCGTCCCACCAGGGCTTGTCTTCGGCGACGGTTACGGAGTCGGCGGCGTCGTCGGGGCCGGGAGCACCCTCAGCCGGGTTGTCAGGGGGTACCACGACGGGGTCGTCCACGTACTCGGCGTCCCGCCCGGTTGGCTCCACGAAAATCCTCACTCCTCAAGTCTCCCCTTCAGTGTAGACGGTTGGTTCCACGCCACGCGCGGCCATCTCGCGCTCAGGCTGCGTCCCCGCGGGCTGGTACCATGTATACATGTCTACAGCAGTGATGTCGGTCCGTCTGCCCGACGAACTCAAGCAGCGACTGGACGACCTCGGTACGCGGACGGGACGGCCAAGCGCGTTCTACGTCCGGCGGGCCGTGGAGGCATATCTGGAAGATCTTGAGGATGTGTACGCAGCCGACGAGGCGTACCGCGACTGGGCAGCCGACGGGTACGCCACTCGCCCGTGGGCTGATGTCCGGGCCGAACTCGGATGATGGCCGACCAATGTGAGTAGGCCGTACCCCCGCCGGGCTACGCCGTACCGCCCACTAACGGGGCCTGGAGGGAGCACTTGATCTTGTGCGGGTGAGCCGGGTCAAGCTTGTTGAGGATGATCTGGGCCACGTTCTTGGAGTACGAGAGGGAGAGGTGCTCGGACAGATCCAAGGGGCAGACACTCTGGATCGTGATGTTGTCCACCGTCGCCCCGGGCCCGGCCGTGATGAAAGCCGCGGTATAGGGGGTCGCGATCTCGTCCGCCCTGGTCGCGATGACCGTGTAGTTGATCCCCGGCCGGGTCTCACCCGCCCCGTTGAGACTGACGTAGAACGGGCCGTCCCCGTGGGCCTGTTGAACGGCGGCGGGCATCCCGATGGCGTTCAGGAGGCTGGACGCGGCGCTCGACAGCCGGACGAGCGTGTAGAAACCCAACAGTGTCGTCAAATGGCTCGACGGGGCCAGCATAATGACCGTGTCGACGACGCCGGGCAGGAGCAGGTTCGCCACGTACCGCGCCTGCGTCCCGCCTTGCGAATGCCCGATCAGCGCCACCTTGCTCGCGCCGGTCGCGGCCTGGACCTTCTGGACGTACGCCGCGATCTCGTCCGCCGACGCCACCATGTCACCGGTCCCGTTGATCTGGGGCAACCCGGTCGTATTACCATAGTCGAGTGCGAAGACACAGTAGCCCTGCGCCTTGAGAATCGGCGAGAGCCCATTCCAGTTGTCGTACGCCGTCTCCCACGTACCATGAATCAACACCACCGGCTCCGGATGATCCGCGCCCGGCTTGCACGACCAGTCGTTCGCACCCAGCGGATCCTTCCCCGGGTGGAACAAGTTCGTCGCAAACGCCTTGACGAAGTTGGAATCCTCCGTCCGCGCCGGCTTCCGCAACGTCCACGCGACCGGATTAACAGTTGCCGCATTCGCCGGCGCCGCCGCACCAATCGCCACGCTCACCGCGACCACAACCGCCGCGACCGTCGACGCGAACCTCCCCTTGACTGACATAGTTTCCTCCCCCATAAGTTCGTTTCTTGTCACGACTGACTGACCGGCCTATCGTCGTGATGCCGCATATCGTAGTACGGCGAACGCCCAGGTACAAACCACATTTCGCGATCAACTTGACATGAGGCAAGACGACCACATGTGGTCCCAACGCCGACGTGCCCCGGCCTGGCCGGAGCACGTCGGGCTGTCGGTCGTTGGGTTCCCTACGCCGTACCACCCACGAGCGGGGCCTGGATGGAGCACTTGATCTTGTGCGGGTGCTCCGGGTCAAGCTTGTTGAGGATGATCTGGATCACGTTCTTGGAGTACGAGAGGGAAAGGTGCTCGGACAGATCCAACGGACAGACACTCTGGATGGTGATGTTGTCCACCGTCGCCCCGGGCCCGGCCGTGATGAAAGCCTGGGCGTACGGGGTCACAAACTCGTCAAACCTCGTTGCGACGACCGTGTAGTTGATCCCCGGCCGGGTTTCCCCCGCCCCATTGATATTGACGTAGAACGGCGCGGTCGCCTGGGCCTGCTGGGCAGCGCCGGGCATCCCGATCACGTTCAGGATGCCGTACACGAACCTCGTCGTCCCCATGAGGTTACCGAGCGTGACAAGGCCAGATAGTGTCGTCGGGTGGTTCGACGGGCCGAGCATGATGACGGTGTCAACCACACCGGGCAGGAGCAGATTCGCCACGTACCTCGCCTGCGCGCCGCCTTGCGAGTGCCCGATCAGCGCCACCTTGCTCGCGCCGGTCGCCGCCTGGACCTTCTGGACGTACGCCGCGATCTCGTCTGCGGCCGCCACCATGTCACCGGTGGCGTTGATCTGTGGGATCCCGGTGTCGTTGCCGTAGTTGAGCGCGAAGACGCAGTACCCCTGCGCCTTGAGAATCGGCGAGAGCCCGTTCCAGTTGTCGTACGCCGTCTCCCACGTACCATGAATCAACACCACCGGCTCGGGATGATCCGCCGACGGCCTGCACGACCAGTCGTTCGCACCCAACGGATCCTTCCCCGGGTGGAACATGTTTGTTGCGAGAGCCTTGACGAAGTTGTAATCCTCCGTCCGCGCCGGCTTCCGCAGCGTCCAGGCGACCGGATTAACAGTCGCCGCATTCGCCGGAGCCGCCGCACCAATGGCCACGCTCACCGCGACTAGGACCGCCGCGACCGTTGACGCAACCCTTCTTCTCATTGACATAGTTTCCTCCCCATAGATTCGAGTGTCCATCACCACCGGAAGAGTGCTCTCCGGCGTGATACCGCATATCGTAGTACGGCGGGGCCCAGGACACAAGCCGTATTGGGGAGGCCGTGTTGGAGAGATGCGATCACCGCCCCGACGGCCCCCGTACTCGTCTGCGGAACCGCACCCGCGCCGACACCGTACGTGACTTTTGATTGGCGTACCTTGCCACGGTCGTCTGACGGGCCGTGTCCCGCCGTACCCCCAAACAAACCAGACCGCCTGCCGGCTTGACGTAATGACAAAACCCGGCCAGACTTTTCACTGAAGGGGTTTCCCTCCACTAAGGATCGTCGGGCACGTACCGCCCGTGGAAAGGTTAAATCACTATGGCAACAGTATCGTTCCAAGGTGCAACTCGCATTTATCCTGGCTCGGATCATCCCGCCGTTGACAAGCTCGAACTCGAGATTGGCGACGGCGAATTCATGGTCTTGGTCGGACCGTCGGGTTGCGGCAAGTCCACCTCCCTGCGTATGCTCGCCGGCCTCGAAGAGGTCAACGAGGGTCGCATCTTCATCGGTGAGCGCGACGTCACCGACCTCCCGCCGAAAGACCGCGACATCGCGATGGTCTTCCAGAACTACGCCCTGTACCCCCACATGACCGTGGCCGACAACATGGGCTTCGCGCTGAAGATGCAGAACGTACCCAAGGCCGAGCGCCAGCAGCGCGTCCTCGAAGCCGCCCACCTCCTGGGCCTCGAAGACTTCCTGAACCGCAAGCCGAAGGCCCTGTCCGGTGGCCAGCGCCAGCGCGTCGCCATGGGCCGCGCCATCGTCCGCCAGCCGCACGTCTTCCTGATGGACGAGCCGTTGTCCAACCTCGACGCCAAGCTCCGCGTCTCCACCCGCACCCAGATCGCCGCCCTCCAGGCCCGGCTGGGCGTCACGACCGTGTACGTGACCCACGACCAGGTCGAGGCCATGACCATGGGCCACCGCGTCGCGGTCATGAAGGACGGCATCCTGCAGCAGGTCGATTCGCCGCTCGCCCTCTACGACAAGCCGGACAACCTGTTCGTCGCCGGCTTCATCGGCTCGCCCGCCATGAACCTGCTCTCCGGTACCATCACCGAGGGCGGCGTCCAGATCGGCGACTACGTCGTACCCATCGCCCGCGATGTCCTCGCCAAGGCCGCCGGTGAGAAGACCCTCACCATCGGCATCCGCCCCGAGAACTTCGAGATCGCCGACGCCGGTATCGCCGTCGACGTCTCGGTGGTCGAGGAGCTGGGCTCGGACACGTACCTCTACGGTACGCTCGCCGGTCTCGCCGATGAGGACAAGCTCATCGCGCAGCAGATCGTCGCCCGTATTTCCGCTCGTCACACCGCTCGCGAGGCGGGGAAGGTACGGCTGACGGCCGATCCGGCCACCATCCACGTCTTCTCCAACGAGTCGCAGAAGCGCATCTCGTAGGTACGAGGAACTGTACCGGTTGGAGGGCTCCCCTTTGGGGGGCCCTCCGCTGCATTACGGCCAGACCCAGTGTGCTGCCGCTCAAGATCAACCCGGTCTGGAAATCCTGCAATCCTCGGCCTAGTGACCCTGCAATCCTCGGTCTAGAGATCCTGCAATTCTCGGCTTAGGAGTCCTGCAATTATCGGTCTAGGGGTCCTGCAATTCTCGGCCTAGGCGTCTTGGCGGCTAGGATCATGGCATGGACACCAAGGAAGCGCTCGGACGCGAGTATCGTCCGCGCGTCATTGACGCCGTGCTGCAGCAGGCTCTCGCCGCTTCCGGCGCGGTGGTGCTAGAGGGGGCGCGGGCCTGTGGCAAGACCATGACGGCTATGCGCGCCGCGAACTCTTTCGCTTTCATGGACGACGCCCAGACACGACGATTGTTTGACATCGCGCCGCGCTCCCTTCTCGAAGGCGCCACCCCGCGACTGCTCGACGAGTGGCAGGTCGCCCCTGAGTTGTGGAACCTGGTGAGACGGGCCGTCGACACGACCACCCATCCAGGGCAGTTCATCCTCACGGGGTCGGCCGTTCCCACCGATGACATCACCCGGCACACCGGCGCGGGGAGATTCCTGCGGCTCCGCGAACGTACCATGTCCTGGTGGGAGAAAACTGGTGGCCGCGCGGCCATGGTCAGCCTGGCGGGCCTGTTTTCCGGCACCCTGCCGAAGACCGACCTGGCGACCCCTGACCTCGGCGATGTCGTCGAGGGTCTGCTGCGTCCAGGCTTTCCCGCGCTGACCGGACTCGCGCTGGCCCAGTCGGCGGCCAGGCTCCGCGGGTACGTCGATGACGTGGCGAGGACCGACATCCAACGGATCGCGGACATCCGGCACGAGCCGGCCATCGTGAAGCACCTCATCGCTGCCCTGGCACGATCTGTTGCTTCTGAGGTCACCTACAAGACTCTCACCGCCGATGTACGGGTGGTGGCTCCCAGCATCGACGTCGAAACCGTCAGCGCGTACGTCAGACTGCTCGAACACCTCTTCATTGTCGAGGCGCAGAGTGCGTGGGCGCCGGCGCTGCGATCCCGGGCGCGGGTACGGACCTCGCCGAAACTACACCTGGTGGATCCGGCACTCGCCGCGGCCGCACTGGGCGCGGGGCCGCAACAGTTGACCAGCGATCCCGCCACGCTCGGCGTACTGTTCGAAAGCGCGGTCATCCACGACTTAACCGTTCTGGCTTCGGCGATTGAGGGGGAGGTCCGTCACTACCGCGACTCCTATGGCAAGGAAATCGACGCGGTCATCTCGCTTCCCGACGGGCGCTGGGGTGCCGTCGAGGTGAAACTCAGCGGGACGCAGATCCCGGCCGGTGTCGAATCACTCACCACCGTACTCGCGCAGATCGACACCCAAGCGATGGGCGAGCCAGCATTCCGCCTTATCGTCACCGGGACGGGCCCAACCCTCGTCACCACCGACGGTACCATCACCGCTCCCTTGGCAGCCCTCGCGCCCTGAGTACGAAGACCCCCGTGCCCACGCAACATGTGACGGCCCTTGCGCAATGTACAGCAATGTTGTAGATTGCTGATTACGTTGACCGGGAGGCAGTGGAGGTGAACAACAAATCAATCAAAAGGGGAGAAAACAATGAAGTTTGGAAAACCCAGGCGGAAGACTGTTTGTCGGAGGCTTCTGGGAGTGTTGACCGCTACCACATTAGTGTTGTCCGGCGTGGTCGGGGTGTCTATGATTGCCCCGAGCCAGGCGAATGCTGCTGTTCTGTTGTGCGCAGGGACCGTGGATGGTGACTGGGCGCACATCTCGAAGGAATCCAAGAACAACGGAGAACGTGCCACCCAAGGGCACGGGTGGTGGAAACTCACGTCGGGACCGTGCACAAGAGCAACCGTCACTGTTCAGATTCAGATGCAAAAGTCCTTCCTGTTCATCAAGTACTGGCAGAATGTTGGATTTAACAGCACAGACGCGGATGGGAAACCCGTTCCGCCAGAGGCATTGCGACCAGGGGGCGGGTCCGCTAGTAGAAACACGGGACACTACAAGTGCGCAAACGATAGAACCATCCACAGTTTCAGGACGGTTGCGAGCGCGAGATTTGTGCCGCCCGCAGGCGCCGGAGCCACGACTGCGACGGTGGGGTCGAAGACGACCAACCCCCAGTCGTTGAACTGCGGCTAGCCTGTAGTCTTGGCAGTCGTGCGCTGGGCGGCCAATGGGGTACGTGTCCGGCTCGCTCCGGGCGGGGAAGAAAGGATTGGTCTATCGTGAGTCGACATCGTACC
>JAIRVA010000087.1 GCA_031254155.1 Propionibacteriaceae bacterium | reverse complement strand
ATGTCCCCAAGGCTAGTGGTCCCGCACGGGCACGCGAGCCACCAACCACCGTTCGGAACCGCCAGGGTCACGCCCCGGCGCGCCTGACACAGCTTCACACTGCTCGCCCGTTGTCCGCGGTACTCCGTCAGGGTGCGAACCCATGTCGGTAAACCGCCGGTCCTGAGCGACACGCCTTCGCACCTGCGGCCTGGGCGGGGTGACGATGGGCGGTGGTGTGAGGTTATGTCCGCCCCAGGTGCCCACCCACGCTTCAGTCCGGCGGTACCACCCGGTAGGGTACGAGGATCACGGCGTGGGTCCGCTGCCGGACCTCGCCCGCCTGGTTGACGGTGTCGTACTCCAACTCCACCACGCCGTAACTGGGGCGGTGCCGCGACGGCCGCACGGCGACGACCCGTAACTCCAGCCCCAGCCGGTCGCCGGGGCGGGTCGGCGTCACCCAGGTGAGATCGATCCCCGACCCGATCGTACCGGTCAGGCCGAGGCCCACGAACAGGCTCATAGTCATCGCGGCGGTGTGCCAGCCGGACGCCGCCAGGGTTCCGAACAGGGTCCCCGCCGCTCCCGCGTCACTCAGGTGCGCCGGTTGCGGGTCGTACCGCCGCGCAAACTCCACGATCTCCGCCGCGGTGACCTCCACCGTACCCTCCGACTTGAGGACCCGCCCCACGGGGAGGTCCTCCACAAACAATTGCTTACTCACCGGGCAGCCCGAACTCGGTTCGCCGGCCAGCCGGTACAAGCGGATGGAACTCGGGGTGAGATACGATGTACCCCCTGATGAAGGAACAGTACGGCAGCACGGTCCAGCCCTCGGCGCGGGCGTACTCCAGCGCGTACCGCGCCAGCCCGCCGGCCAATCCCCGGCCCCCGAATTCGGGCAGCACCTCCGTGTGGTCCATCACCATCGGCGCGCCGGCCTCAGCCGACTCGCTGGCAAAATCCAGCCAACCCGCCACTTGGCCCTCTTCGATGACTTCGAAGCGGCCCTCAACTTTACGAAATGTCATACCCTAATCATGGCAGAGTTGGACCCATGGAGATAGAGACCGCGCGCTGGCTCGTGTCGCCCGCGGCAACGGCGGCCATCGCGCGGGCCGCAACCTTCGCGGAGCCGTCATCACTCCAGGCGGGCACGGCGTTGCGGCGCGACCTCACCCCCGACCAGGCCGCCGCCGTCCTCGACCTCGTCGCCCTGCGCCGCCGGGCGGAAAAAAAGCTGGGTCCACAGGCGGCGAGACTCTTTCTCACCCGGGACGGGCTTGAACAGGCGACCCGTTGGGACGTCGCCCGCTGGCGCGCCGGCCACCTCGCCGCACTGGGCGCCGAGCGCGTCGTCGACGCCGGGTGCGGGCTGGGTGTCGACGCCCTCGCCTGCCGGATCGCCGGACTCCGGGTGACCGCCATTGAGCGCGACCCCGTCCTGGCCGTTCTCGCGGCGGCGAACCTCGCCTCCGACCAGCCGGGAGGCGCGGCGGGTGCCACCGCGACCGTGGTGTGTGCCGCACTGGAGACGGTGGACCTCCCCCGCGACGAGGAGCAGACCGCTCTCTTCCTCGACCCCGCCCGCCGCAACCCGTACGGCCGGTCGTGGGACGTCGCGGACCTCTCGCCGTCCTGGGCCACGGTCCAATCCCTCCTCGAACGGACGCGCGGACCCGTCGTGGTCAAGCTCGCGCCGGGCTTTCCGCGCGAGTTGCTGCCGGAGGACGCCAGTGTCACCTGGGTGTCCCACCGCGGCGATCTCGTGGAGACCACCCTGTGGCCGGGTCTCGCGACGGGCGGTACGCGGGAGGCCGTCGTCCTCGCCGGGGAACACGAGCACCGGCTCACGGCCGGGGATGACCGGCCGGCGCCTGGCCCGCTCGACCGGTACCTTTACGAACCCGACCCGGCGGTGATCCGTGCCCAAGCCACTGGTACGTTGGCCCGCCGCGTGGGCGCCCACCTGGTCGCCCCTGGCCTCGCCTATCTCACCGGGGGCGACCATGTCGCCACGCCGTTCGCCGAGCCGTTCGAGATCGAGGAGGGTTTCCCCTTCTCGGAGCGGGCACTCCGCAGCTGGGCCCGCAGCCGCAACATCGGTACGCTGGAGATCAAGACCCGCGGCCAGGGCATCGACCCCGCCCAACTGCGCCGTACCCTCCGTCTGCGCGGTGAACGCCCGGCCCTCGTCATCCTCACGCCGACCACGGCCGGGGCAATGGTCCTCGTCGCGCACCGGCTCCGCGGTTCTACCGGTGACGCATGTGGCGTGCGATAGACTCGCCCTATGCCGACGTCGATCATCCATGTCCACGGCAGTGCCCGTGACACCCGCAGCCCTGACTCTGCCACCATCCGGGTCGAGGTCAGCAAGTGGGGCCGCGACTGGAACCTCACCCACCAGGCGGTCCGGTCAACCGTCGAAGGACTCATGGATGATCTCCAACAGTTGGCCGCGGACAATCCCAAGGCCCTGGAGAACCCGGTCGTCGTCCAGGTGTCGAAGCGAAGCTGGACGGACGGCATCGGCGTCGCGTACTCCGAAACTGTCGATGTCGCCGCGACCTTTTCCGACTTCCAGGTCATGAGCCAATGGGTCTTTACCCACTCAACAGAAACGATCAGCGTCTACCGCATCGACTGGAGTCTCACCGCGGCCACAAAGAAGGAGGCGACGATCGCCCTGAGCGTCGCGGCAATGCGGGAGGCCCGCCGGAAAGCCGAGGCGATTGCCGCGGCGGCCGGTCTCGTGATCGTTGGCATCGAGTCGCTCACCGAACCACCGGAGGCCGGGGACACCAGCGAGACCCTCGCCACGCTCCCCGGCGAATCCCCGTCGGCCACCATCGAAATCACGCCCACGCCCGTCGACCTCGTGGTCCGGGTCGAGGCCCAGTTCCGCGCCGAACTGGATCCCGATTCGGACACCACCACCCGGCGAGCCCCGTCACTGTTCTTCGCCTGAGGCGCGACCAGCGAGAATTATCTGGACATGAGCGGTACGAACCAGACCCGGTTACCCAACTGGTACCCCGACCCCGACGACCCGGCGCTCGTCCGCTGGTGGGATGGTCTGGACTGGACGACGACCGTCCGGCCCGGCGACGCACCCGACCAGTCCGCCACGCCCCGGGCGGCACCCGTCCGGCCGGACACCCCGCCGCGCCACCGCGTACCGGCTCACACTCCCCTCATTGCTGGGCTGTTGTTCTTTGTCAGCAGCGTACTGGCCATGCTCCAGACCGTATTCATCCTCGCGATGCCCCAAGTCGGCGGGGGGCGCGCGATCCCGGTGACCCTGCCGTTCGACTGGTACCTCGTGCTCTTCCCGTACCTCATTCCGGGGGTCCAGAGCCTGGTGTGGGGGCTCCTGCCGCCGATCATCGTCCTCACCAGTTGTACGATTGTCGCGCTCACACTGGGCCGCCGCCGGACCACGATCGCCATGATTACCATCGCCGCGCTGCTGACGGTTCAGAACCTGCTCCTGCTGATCCCGATCTTCATCGACGCCGGCATCCCGGAGGCCAGCGGCATACCTATTTTCATGCCCACCGTGTTCTCCGACGTCAACATGCTCGGTGTCCTGGTCGGGGTGGTCGTCCTCCACGTCGTCGTCTGGCTGATCCCGCTGTTGTTCGCCGCCACGACCATCGGTGGCGCCCGGACCCGCGAGTTCCTGACCCGGGCCTTCCTCGCCGCCGAGAGTGTGTTCATGCTCGGCGCTCTGGGGGTCTTCCTCTTCACCCACAACACCACCAGTTACTTGTTGCGGCCCGGGTCGCCGGACCATGCGGGGAGTTGGCTGTCGATTCTCAGTACGGCGCTGTGCCTCGGCGCGCTGACACTGTTCGTCCTGCCCCGGCGCCCGTCGACTCAGGGACGTAAAACCCCAAGTGGGATGACCGATACCCCGTCAGGCCGGGTGTAGGCGTACCCCTTCGTCGGTATCGTGCAGCTCAGCTCATGGTCAGGACACGGTCGCAGCGGGCAGCGACGGACTCGTCGTGGGTGATGACCAGAACCGGGCGGCCCGCCACCCCGGCGAAAAGCTCGTCCATCAGGGCGTCGGCGGTCTCGCGGTCGAGGTGCTCGGTGGGTTCGTCGAGGATGAGCAGCCGGTAGTCACCGGCGAACAGCCGGGCCAGCGCGAGTCGGCGGATCTCGCCGCCGGAGAGCCCGACACCCATTTCCCCGGCCACCCGGTCGAGGGGCAGGTCGAGTCCGGCCTCCGCCAGCGCTGCCCGTACCTCCTCGACCGTGGCATCCTTGTTGCCGATCCGGACGTTCTCCTCGATGGTCGTGGCGAAGATGTGGGCATCCTGGGCGAGGTACCCGATGCGGCCCGTGGTCGCGAGCGTACCGCTCGCCGGCGGGATCAGACCCATGATCGTGGCCGCCAGCGTCGTCTTCCCGACCCCCGACGGGCCCATCACTCCCACGGCCTGACCAGGCGAGACGTCCAGATCGAGGCCCGTGGCGACTGGTGGTTCACCCGGCCAACCGATGGTCAGTTGCTCACAGTGCAGAGTCGGCGTCTCGCGCGGGTCACGTACCGCGACGTCACCCTGGCCGACCGGCGGCGCGTCCACAATCGCCGCCACGCGGCCAAGCGCGACCCGTGCCCGCGTCCACGTCTGAGCGGCCTGCGCGAACGTGGCGAAGACCTCGTGCAGGGCGAGAGGGGTAAGGACGAGGACGGCCAGCAGCCGCTCCCCCATCGTACCGTTCGCCACCGCGACCGCCCCGATCCACAGTCCGCCGAGAACGCCGCACCCGGCCGCGATGGTCTGCAGGCCCGCGCCGATCCCCTTGGCCCAGGCGGCGCGCTCCTCGGTTTGGCGCAGGGCCTGGTCGACCGCGTTCATCCGGGCGAGCGCGCGCGCTTCGGCGCCGTACGCCGCGAGGTCGACCGCGTTCCGCGACAGGTCGTGCACGACGACGCCCAGTTCGCCACGGAGAGGTACGGCCGCCGTGTCCGCCCGCAGCGACAGGACCGCCGTGAGCCAGGGTACGATGAGGCCGCCCACGATGGCACTGGCGAGGATCACCAACGCCGCGGGCAGCGAGAACCGGCCGAGCAGGGCCGTCACCCCCGCGACGACCAGCGCGGCGGCCAGGAACGGCTGGACGATCCGGACGATGATGTCCTCGATCGCCCCCACGTCGGCCACCACCCGGACCAGCAGATCACCCTGCCGGCGCCCGAGCAGCGTCGTCCGGGCGAGGGCAGAGTACGTCTTTAGCCGCAGCGCCGACTGCATCGACAGGGCCACCTCGTGGCCCACCAGCCGCTCGATGTACCGGAACACCCCCCGCGAGATCCCGAAGAACCGGACCCCCACCGCGGCCACCGACAAATCCAGGAACGGTGGTTGCTGGGCTGCCTTCGAGATCAGCCACGCGGACACCCCCATGAGCGCGACCGAGGCGCCGGAGGCGAACGCGGCGAACACGACCGCCCAGAACAGCCGCCATTTGGCTTTGGGTACGGAATCCAACAAGGCAAAAACCAACTTCA
>JAIRVA010000025.1 GCA_031254155.1 Propionibacteriaceae bacterium | reverse complement strand
TGGGATTATTGAGCGTTGTCTCTCGACGGCGACGACGGCGGTCCTCGTCCACGCCGACCGCGAGGCCATCGCCCTGCTCCAGCACTGCCAGGACCGCGGGCTCGACGTCCCCGGCGACCTGGCCATCGTCGCCCACGACGATGAGATTGCGTCGTTGTCCAGCCCGGCGCTGACGGCCATCCGGCCCGCGAAGCACCAGATCGGCTACGAGGCGGCGTCCCTGCTGTTCCGCCGCCTGGCCGACCCCGCGATGCCCCGGCACCGCATCCACCTGTGTGCCGAGTTGGTGGTCCGGGGGACATCCGGACCACCGAAGGTACGGGTAGGCGGCTAGTGCGGCATACTGGAATCAGGCCAACTGTCGCTTTTGAAACCTGAGGCGCCGGTCTAGACATACGGTGGTCCGTCTATGGCGGGCCGCCCTCATTTTTGCCTCGCCTGTGATCAGTTTTGGCCTATCGCGGACTCGGAGGCTCGTAGACGGTGGTTTTCCCCCGGAGGTAGGCTGTGGTCGTGATGACTGTGGCCCCCGACACCGTACCCGTTCCGTTGGCTGCCCACCTGGGCGGTGCGAGCGTCGAACTACCAAATCCCTTGTCAATCGACGTGGCACCCGGGCTTGAACCGGCCGCACACTGGTGGGCGGACGTGACGTCCCACGCCTTTGGGACGGTGGTACGCGAGGCAGGTGGATCCGCAGACGTGGTCTTCGCGCTGGACCGGGCGTTGCCGCCCGGCGGGTACGAGCTGGTGGTGACGGAGACGCCCGGCGGGCCGCGGCTCACCGTGAACGCCGCCGGTCTGGCGGGGGCGTACGCCGCCGCCCAGACGCTGCGCCAGCAGGCCGGGCCGCCGGCGTACCGCTCCGCCCCGCTGCCAGGCGGACGTCTCACCCTGCCGGCGGGGGTGATCAAGGACGCCCCGGCGTACGCGTGGCGCGGCGTACTCCTCGACGTGGCGCGGCACTTCGCGCCGCCCCGGGAGGTCCGGCGGTTCATCGAACTGGCCGCCGCGCACCACCTCAACGTCGTCCAGCTCCACCTGACCGACGACCAGGGCTGGCGCTTCCCGTCGCGGCGGTATCCCGAGCTGACGCGCGCGGGGGCGTGGCGGTCGGCGAGTGCCCGCGGCTACCGGAATGCCGAGATGGAGGCCCTGCCCCACGGCGGCTTCTACACCCAGGATGACCTGCGCGAGATCGTCGCGTACGCCCACTCGGCCGGCGTGACCGTCGTCCCGGAGATCGATCTGCCGGGCCACGTCGAGGCCGCGATCGCGGCGTACCCGTGGCTCGGGACGCGGAAAGGGCCGCACGCGGTCCGGACGACGTGGGGGATCTCTGACGACGTGCTCGACCCCGGGCCGGAACAAGTGGCGTTCTTCTGCGACATCCTGGACGAGGTTGCCGAGGTCTTCGACTCGCCGTTCCTCCATGTCGGCGGGGACGAGGTACCCACCACACTCTGGCGTGACAACCCCGCCATCGTCGCCCGGGCGGTGGCGCTGGGCCTCGTCGGCGACGACGGGCGGGGCGATGTCAGCCGCCTCCACGGCTGGTTCCTGGCCGAGGTGGTCGAGCATGTCCGCGGGCTCGGGCGGCGGGCCGTCGTGTGGGACGAGGGCCTGGGCCCGGATCTGCCCCGCGACGCGGTCGTCATGGCGTGGCGCGGGCTGCGGCAGGGTGCGCAGGCGTTGGCGGCGGGGTACGACGTCGTGCTCGCGCCGGAACACTATGTTTACTTCGACCACCGGGCATCGGCGGGGCCGGACGAGCCAGTACCGGTCGGATTTGTCCGGACGGTCGAGGATGTGTACGGGTTCGACCCCGGACCGGTCAGCGCGGGGAGGTACGAAACCGTGGCGGGCGGGGTGAGCGACCTGCCGCGGACCGGCCCCGGCGAGGGACCGGACGACGCGCGACCTTCGTCGGCGGATGAGCCTGGGGCGCGGGACGATTCTCGGGGTGCGCGGGCGGACGGGTGGACGACGGATTCGGCCCAGCCAGTGCCCGGACGCCTCCTCGGAGTGCAGGCCGCGGTGTGGACGGAGTACCTGGAAACCCCGCGCCGGGTGGACTACGCGACGTACCCCCGCCTGGCCGCCTTCGCCGAAGTGGCGTGGGGGAGCGCGCCCCCGGACCGGGGTCCCGGCTCCGCGGGGTCGGCGGAGTTCCTGGCCCGCCTGGCCAGGTCCCACCTGCCCCGGCTGGCGGCGGCGGGAGTCGAGTACCGCCCGCTGGAGGGACCCCGGCCCTGGCAGATGAAACCGGGCCTGACACCGGGTATTGCGCGGGACGTAGCCGCGGAGACCCGCGCGGCGGGCGGTGTGCTGTGAGCGCGCCGGGCGAGGGGGACCGCCGACGACGTGGTACGCCGGTCGCCGGGCTTCGCGGACCGTCGCACCCCGCGATCCGGGGTGGAAGCGTGAAACGGGGGGACAGGGCCCCTGTTTCACCTGGTCAAATGACTGTTCCGGAGGTACGCTTGTTCACGCCCACCGGGCTCAACGACGTATCGGACCGCGTGGTCCGGAATGGAGCGGTCGGATGAAACGGGTAGGCTGCCGATCCAGTGTGTCGTCTAGTCAGACGACTATCACGGGCGTACGTCTGCCCACATCCGCGGGACTTGGCGAACCGTCGGATCTTCTGGTCCAAGCTGGCATGATCGCCGAAATCGCCCCGGTTGGCCACCTGACGACCACCGGTCCCCGGCTGGACGGCGGCGGGCGGATCGCGCTGCCCGGCCTCATCGACGCGCACGCCCACGTCGCCACCGCGGTGTTCGACCCCGAGATCCAGCGCGCGCTGCTGCGCCAGGGGGTGACCGCGGTCATCGTCGGCCAGGACGGGATCGGCGCTGCGCCGACGACGGCGGCGAGCGCCGCCTGGTCGTCCGCGTACTTCGCCTCAATCGACGGTCCCGTACCCCTGCCCGGGGGCGGTACGGTCGCCCAGTGGCTCGCGGCCTACGACCACACCGTCCCGCTCAACGTCGCGGTCACCGTCCCCCACGGGACGCTGCGGTACGGCGTCACGGGACCCGAGCAGCGGGTCTCGACACCGGACGAGGTACGGCGGCTGGTCGCCGGGTTGCGGCAAGGGCTGGCCGACGGCGCGGTGGGGCTCTCGACGGGGTTGGAATACGTGCCCGCGGCCTGGGCCGACCGGGCCGAGCTGGCCGCGCTGATGGGAGTGTTGGCGGAGACCGGGCGGCCGCACTCGTCGCACATGCGGGGGTACGAGGCGCTGGCGCCCACCGCGGTCGCCGAGCTGCTCGACCTGGCCGACGGGGCGGGGCGCGTCCCCCTCCACATTGCTCACTACCACGGCGACGCCGCGACCCTCGTACCGCTGGTGGACGAGGCGGTGACAAGAGGGTACGACGTGACCTTCGACTCGTACCTCTACCTCAAGGGCTGTTCCATCCTTGCCATGGTCGCCCTGCCCCGCTGGCTGCCGCTCGCCGACCCGGCGGCCACGCTGTACCAGCTCGCCGACCCGGCCACGCGGGACCGGCTGGCCGGCCATCTTGCGACACTGGACGACCTCTGGCCGCGGACCACCCTGGCGTGGGTACCGGGGATTGACCCGGTGACCAGGGGAAACCTCCACTGGGCTGAGGGGATGACCGTGCCCGAGGTGGCCCGCCGCCTCGGTGTACCGCCCGCCGAGGCCGCCCTGCGGATGCTCGTCGCGTCGGGGTTGCGGGCCTCCTGTGTGTTCGCCCAGCCGCCGACGAACAGCGCCGCGTCGGTGCGGGCGCTGGCGGACCACGCGCGGCACATGGCCGGTTCCGACTCGATCTACGCCCCCGTTGGCGCCGACGCCGCCGAGAGCGCCGGGCGGCCGCACCCGCGCGGCTGGGGCGCGCTCGTCCGCTACCTGACCCTCGCCCGCGATGGCGAGTGGACCTGGGCGGAGGCGGTCGACCACACGTCGGCCCGCGCCGCGCGGCGGTTCGGGCTCGGTGGCCGTGGCGGGCTGGCCGTCGGGTGTCCGGCGGACCTCGCCCTCGTGGACCCGGCGGGCCTGGCCGACCACGCCACGTACGAGACCCCCCGCGCCGTCGCCACGGGCATCGACGACGTCCTAGTGGCCGGCGTACCGGTGCTGGCCGCCGGTGAGCTAACGGGGGCGACGCCGGGTACGGGCCTGCGCTGGCACCGCCCCCGTCCGCGTTAGTATGAAAACGGCAACTTCTGCGCCGGTTTCCGGCGCGTTTTCATGCTTTCGCGGGAAAGTACGGGGGACGCCCGGCCGGGGGCCGGGGGTGGCTACCCATCAGGTGACATACCTTCGCACCGGCGGGCCGCTTCGGACGGTTGCGGGGCGAGTGCGAAACCGTGTCGCCGGACTCGCCGGTTTCGCTGACATGGTTTCGCACCGGTGGCCGGGTCCCGCCGGAGGAGGGTACGGGTGTGAAGTCATGCCACGCGTACGGGGAGTACTGCCGGGAGAGCGCGGGAGTACGGTCAAGGCGTAGGGGACCGCCCCAGCCTCCTCCGCGTTAGCATGAAAACGGTCACTTTTCAGCCGGTTTCCCCCGCGTTTTCATACTTTCGCGGGAGGGGACGAGCGCGAAGGTCCTAGCCCACCGCCAGGGGCAGGTAAGCTGGAAGGGTGACTCGTCGTGAATCTCCGGATGATTTCCTCGTACTGCCAGACGACAAGGGGTTACGATTGCCCGAACCGGTGTCGGTGGGTACGTTGCGCCACCAGTTGCACACCGCTCCCCAACCGGTGACCGCGGATCTCTTCGCCTGGCCGCTGCTGGCGCTGGACGACGACGCGCTCGCCCACAACATCGCGACGCTGGCCGATTTTTGTACCGAGCGGGGGTTCCGGCACGCGCCCCACGTCAAGACGCCCATGAGCCCACAGATCTGGGCCCGGCAGGCTGCGGCCGGGGCCTGGGCGGCGACCCTGGCGGCCCCGCACCAACTGCGGACGGCGATCCGGTGGGGCGCCAAGCGGGTCCTCCTCGCCAACGAACTCGTCGACCCCCGCGAGGCGGCGTGGTTGCGGGCCGCCCTGGCCCGCGACGCCGAGTTAGACGTCTGGGTGCAGGTGGACTCCCCCGAAGCGGTGGCCCTGCTCGCGGCGTACTTCGGCGACCCCGTGGCGGGGGCGGTACGGGCGCGCCTGCACGTTCTGATTGAGTACGGGGTGGCCGATGGCCGGACCGGCGTCCGTACCACCGCCGAAGCTCTCGCTCTCGCCCGGTCGGTGGCCGACGCGGGACTGACGCTCGGCGGGGTGACGGGGTACGAGGGCCCGGTCGCCGGTGGTACCTCGCCGGCGGAGCTGGCTGCCGTCGCCGCGTGGTGCCGTGAGCTGGGTGAGGTGTCCCAGACCCTCCGCGGGGCGGCCGCAGAGGCCGACCTGTGGATCCTGTCCGTCGGCGGGTCGGCGTACCTCGACATTGTCGCGACGACCTTCGCCCCGCTGACCGGCCCGCGGCCCCTGGGGGACACGGTGATCGTGATCCGGGCGGGGGCCTACGTGACGCACGACCACGTCCACTACGCCGACCTCGACCCGTGGTCCCGCCTGCCCGGTGGCCGGGCCCTCCGGCCCGCGATCACCATCTGGAGTCCGGTCCTCTCCGTACCCCAGCCCGGCCTGGCCCTCCTCGGCGTCGGCCGCCGGGATGTCTCGTTCGACCTCGACCTGCCCCAACCCCTGTGGCACCGCGACGGCCCCCTGCGGGCGGGGCGCGAGCCGGGCACTCCGCCGGCGTACGGCCCCCGGGTCCCCTTCGCCCCGGGTACGGCGACCATCGATGCACTCAACGACCAACATGCCTTCCTGCGGGGGGTGGACGGCCTGCGCCCCGGCGACCTGGTCGGACTAGGCATTTCGCACCCTTGTACCGCCCTTGACCGTTGGCGGGTCGCCGCCGTGACCCGCGACGACCCGGCCACCGGCGAGACTATTGTCCACGATCTCTACACCCTGGAATTCTGAACCGGAAGGAACGCCATGCAAGCCCGTATCATCTCGACCCCGCACGCTCCCACGCCCGCCCCCATCTTCCACCAGGGCGTCCGCCGGGGCCCGTTGCTCCAAGTCAGCGGCCAGGGCCCGCAGGACCCCGCCACCGGCGAGTACCTTCACCCGGGCGATGTCAGCGCCCAGACCACCCGGACCCTCGCCAACGTGCTCGCCATCGTCGAGGCGGGCGGGGCGACCTTTGACGACATCATCATGCTCCGGGTCTATCTGACGCGGCGGGACGATTTCGCGATCATGAACGAGGCGTACGGCGAGTTCGTGGCGGCGCACAGTACGACCGGTGTCCTGCCTTGTCGGACGACTCTGATCACCGGCCTGCCCCGGGCGGACATGCTCGTCGAGATCGACGCCCTGGCCGTGCCGGGCTGCGACCACCACTGAGGAAACGCTACCTCCGACCCGCCGGAACGGGACCGGTTGACCCTCGTACCACCAGCTTGGTCGCGAGTTGAACGTGCCGGGTGTCGGGTTCCTGCCCGCTGAGCAGGTGGGCCATGGTGCGCAGGGCCACGCGCGCGATGTCGGAGAGCGGTTGGTTGACCGTTGTCAGCTGGGGCGTCGACCAGAGCGCCAGTTTGGTGTCGTCGAAGCCGACGATCGAGAGGTCGTCCGGTACGCGGAGCCTCAGTTCCCGCGCGGCCTCCATGACGCCCATCGCCGCAGCGTCGCAGTGGGTCACGATCGCCGTGGGCCGGTCGGGTTGCCGCAGCAGGGTCCGACCGGCGTCAAGGCCGCCGGGGTGGTCGAACGACGTCACGATCAACCGGTCCTCCGGCAGCGTCACCCCGGCCGCGCTCAGTGCCGCCAGGCAACCGTACGCCCGCTCCCGGGCGAAATCGGCCGTCTCCGGCCCGCGGATGAGCCCGATCACTCGGTGGCCGAGCGCGAGGACGTGCTGGACGGCGGAATACCCACCCGCGAAGTTGTTGACGCCGACGGAGATGAGGTCGTTGCTGACGCCGGTTGAGGAGTAGCAGTCGATCGTGACGATGGGCAGACCGACCCGCTCGCAGGCCAGGATCTGGGCCGGGGTCAGGACGGTGGCCACGAAGATCGCCCCCTGGCAGCCGCCGCCCAGCAGGAAGCGGGCCCAGGTTCCGAGGTCGTCCTCGGTGTCCGGGGGGTTGTATAACCGGGTCACGAGATCCAGCCGGAAGCGGGACGCCGTCACGAGCAGGCTGTTCAGCAACTGGGGGACGTACATCGTACCGTCGGTGGCGGTGAAGACGGCGTTGACGCGGCGCACCCCGACGCCGGGCAGATCGGCCCGCGCGGTGGTGGGGCGGTAGCCCAGCGTACGAATGGACTCGCCGACCCGTTGCCGGGTGGCGGCGCTGACCCCGTCGCGGCCGTTGAGCACTTTCGAGACTGTGGCCAGCGAGACACCAGTTTGCCGGGCGACGGCGGCAAGAGTAGTTCGTGACGTCACGACGATCGCACCCCTCCTGAAAAGTACGTCGCCCCGCCTCGAAAGTCTTTCGTGAGTTGCACTCTACCAAACCCGCAGCGAAGTCCATAGACTCCAGTTGAGCGTGATGCTCACGTCGAAAAAGTTTCATCTTGGGGGGCCTCATGGACGAGACCCTGGAGCGAAAGGATAGTCATGATTTGGCAACGGAAACGTCTCACGTTGGCTCTGGCCGTAGTTGGAGCCTTATCACTGGTCCTCGCTGGCTGCAGCGGATCCAATCAGCCCGCCGGGACCGCGAGCGGCGGTGCGGGTGCCACGGGTGCGGCCGCGGGCAGCGCCTCGGTGTGGTTCCTCTCCGGCCAGCCCAAAGAGGGTATGTTCACGAAGAGCTATGACGCGTGGAACGCGGCCAACCCCAACCGCCAGATCGCGTACGAGGTGTACGCGAACGACGCCTACAAGGAAAAGATCCGGACGGCGATCGGCGCCGGCGAGGCCCCGACTCTGGTCTGGAGCTGGGGCGCCTTCGGCGTGGTGGACGAGTACGTTGCGGCCAAACAGATCATCTCGCTGGACGGCAAGGTCGACCAGGCGTTGTCCCGCGTCCTGCCCTCGGTCGCGGACGCCGGCAAGCTGGATGGCGTCCAGGTCGCCGTACCCAATGGCGATGCCCAGCCAGTCATGCTGTTCTACAACAAAGACCTCTTCAAGCAGGCGGGTGTCGAGGCGCCGATCAAGACCTGGGATGATCTGCTCGCCGCCATTCCCAAATTCAAGGCCATCGGGGTGGCCCCCTTCTCGTTGGCGGGCGGGTCCAAGTGGCCAGACCTGATGTGGCTGGAGTACCTCGCCGATCGGATTGGTGGTCCGGGCACGTTCAACGACGTGGTAGCCGGGAAGGCCAACGCGTGGTCGAGCCCGGCCATGCTCGACGCGCTCACCCACATCCAGGACCTCGTCAAGGCCGACGGTTTCCAGTCCGGGTTCACCTCCACCGCGGCTGACTCGCACGCCGATGTCGCGCTCGTGTACTCCGGCAAGGCGGCCATGATCCTGCAGGGATCGTGGGTCTACGGTACGTTCAAGGCCGATACGCCGGACTTCGTGTCGGGCGGCAAGCTTGGGTCATTCCCCTTCCCGGCGGTTTCGGGCGGTACGGGTGACCCGAGCGACATCGCGGGCAACCCGTCGAACTTCTTCTCGATCGCGGCGAGTGCCAACGCCGAGGAGCAGCAGATCGCCCTCGATTGGCTGAACCAGTCCAACCTGGACGGTACGATGGTTGACACCCTCATTGCCGGCGGCGGTGTACCGCCCGTGGCGAACGCGCTGGACAAACTCAAGGCCTCGGATGACGCGTCCTTCCTCGTCGACGCGTACAACCTGCTGCTGAACGCCAAGCACTTCCAGGCTTCCTGGGATCAGGTGCTGTCGTCGACGGCCGCCCAGGAACTGCTGACCAACCTGGACATGATCTTCCAGGGGCAGATCACCCCGCAGGAGTTCGCTGACAACATGAACAAGACTCTCAGCTAACGATGAGTGTCTCGTACGCGTCCGTCGGTACCGTTGGTACGACGGCCCCCGGTGCGGCGCGCCGCCGCACCGGGCCCAGTGCCTGGCTCGCGGCCCCGGCGATGGCGTTCTTCGGGCTCTTCGCTCTGGTCCCGCTCGTCGGTGTCGTCTATTTCTCCTTCGTCAACTGGAACGGGATGGGGCCGATGACCTGGACGGGTCTCACGAACTGGCGAGCGGTGTTGGGTGACGACCGGACGGTGCACGCGATGTGGCTCTCCCTGGTGGTCATCCTCGTGTCGTGGCTGGTCCAGGCCCCCCTCTCGCTGCTGCTCGGGGTGTTCATGGCCGGGCGACAACGGTACCGTGCCGTCATGGCGGTCCTGTACTTCTTGCCGATGCTCTTCAGTTCGGCGGCGATCGGCATCGGTTTCAAGGCCATGGTCGATCCGAGCTTCGGGCTCACCAGCCACCTGGGTTTTGCCTGGCTGCAGCAGGACTGGCTCGGCCAGAAGCTTGCCCTGTGGACGGTGCTGTTCGTCGTGGCGTGGACCTTCGTCCCGTTCCACTCACTGTTGTACCAGGCGGGCGTCCGCCAGATCCCAGCGGTGTTGTACGAGGCGGCCATGATCGACGGGGCATCGGGCTGGGACCAGTTCTGGCGTATCACGCTGCCGCAGTTGAAGTACACGATTATCACCTCGTCGACCCTCATGCTGGTCGGCGCCCTGACGTACTTCGACCTGTTCTACGTCATGACCCAGGGCGGGCCTGGCGTGGCCACCCGCATTCTGCCGCTCGACATGTACCTCACCGGGTTCCGGTCGTTCGAAATGGGCAAGGCGAGTGTGATCGCGGTCATCCTGGTGGTCGTTGGCCTCACCCTCTCGATCACCCTAAACAAGTTCTCGGGCGCGCAGCGCATGGAGAGCCAGATGGAAGGGGTGTGAGATGACCCGTCACGCCGCGCGCCGCCGCCCCGCCGTCCTCGGGGCCACCTTCGCCTGGATCTGGCTCCTCATCATCATCGTGCCGATCTACTACATGATTCTGTCGTCCCTGCGGACCCAGGGTGATTACTACGCCGCGAACCCCCTCGTACCGCCCGCGTCCCCGTCGCTCCGGGCATACAAACTAGTCATCGAGAACGACTTTCTCCGCTATCTGGGCAACAGCCTCATTATCACGGTCGTGTCGGTCGTCGTCCTGCTCGTGGTGGCGGTCATGGCCTCGTACGCCATCGCCCGCGGCCGCCACAAAGCCTCGCTCCGGATCTTCCGCGTGGTCCTGCTCGGCCTGGCCATCCCGGCCCAGGCGACGATTGTGCCGCTGTATTACATGATCCTGCAGATGAAGTTGTACGACACCCTGATCGCCCTCATCCTGCCGTCCATCGGGTTCGGCATTCCGATCACCGTCCTCATCCTGGTCAACTTCATCCGGGATATCCCGTCCGAGCTGTTCGAGTCGATGACGGTCGACGGCGGCGGCAGTTGGCGGACGCTCTGGTCGCTCGTTCTGCCGCTCACCCGGCCCGCCCTCATCACGGTCGGCATCTACGACGCCCTCCAGGTGTGGAACGGCTTCCTGTTCCCCCTCGTTCTGACGGGGAAGGCGTCCGTACGGGTGCTGCCGTACTCCCTCTTCACCTATCAGGGCGAGCATGGCTCCGACACGCCCGCCATCCTGGCAGCGGTCGTCCTGTCCTCCCTGCCTATCTTGGCCGCGTACATCGTCGGCCGTCGTCAACTCATCGCCGGTCTCACGGCCGGCTTCGGAAAGTAGAGGTACGTTGATGGCCATCACCCCCGTCTGGCGCGACCCGGCGCTCCCGGTCCCCGTCCGCGTCCGGGCACTGATGAGCGAAATGACGCTGCCCGAGAAGGTGGCCCAGCTCGGCAGCAGTTGGCCCCACGACACCCCTGGGACGGATGGCGTGGTCAGCCAGGTCGCGCCGCTCGAGGCCGCGATGACGTCAGGCGTACCCTACGAAACCGATGCGGCGGTGGGGCTTGGACACATCACTCGGGTGTACGGGACGGCGCCGGTCACGCCCGCCGCCGGGGGCGAGCGGCTGCGGCGCTTCCAGGAGTTCCTCACCCGCGAGACCCGGCTGGGGATTCCGGCGATCGCCCACGAGGAGTGCCTGACCGGGGTGACCACGCTCGGTGCGACGGTGTACCCGGCACCCATCGCGTGGGGGGCCGCCTTCGACCCGGGTCTGGTGGAACGGCTGGGCGCCGCCATCGGTCGCGACCTGCGGGCCCTCGGTGTCCACCAGGGGCTCGCGCCGCTGCTCGACGTCGTCCGCGACTACCGTTGGGGCCGCGTGGAGGAGACGTGCGGGGAGGATCCCTACCTGGTCGGGGCATTGGGGGCGGCATACGTCCGCGGATTGCAGTCGCAGGGGATCATCGCCACACTCAAGCACTTCGCTGGGTACTCGGCCTCCCGCGCGGGCCGGAACCACGCCCCGGTGTCCATGGGGCCGCGGGAGTTTGCCGACGTGATCCTGCCCTCGTTCGAGACGGCGGTCCGGGAGGGCGGTGCGCGGTCGGTGATGAACTCGTATTCCGACATCGACGGCCAGCCCGCCGCGACTAACGGCTGGCTGCTGACCGAGTGTCTGCGGGAAAACTGGGGTTTCCGGGGTACGGTGGTGTCCGATTACGGCTCGGTCGCCTTCGTCCACTCGATGCACAAGGTGGCCGCCGACCTGGGTGACGCCGCGCGCCTCACGCTCACGGCCGGGCTCGACGTCGAGTTGCCGGCGGCCGTCGCGTACCCCCGTCTGACGGCGCTGGTGGAGCGGGGCGAGGTACCAGTCGCGCTCGTCGACCGGGCGCTGGAGAGGGTCCTGACACAAAAAGCCGAGCTGGGACTCCTGGACGCGGGCTGGGCACCCGCACCGACACCGGTCGACCTTGACTCCGCCGCCAACCGGGCGCTCGCCGCGGAACTGGCGGAGCAGTCGGTCATCCTGCTCGCGAATCCGCGGGGACTTCTGCCGGTGCGGCCCGATGCCCGGCTCACGGTCATCGGCCCGGTGGCCGACGATCCGCATTGCCTCTTTGGGTGTTACTCGTACCCGAACCACGTCCTGTTGCGCCAGGGCGACGCGACGCTCGGCGTCGACGCGGAGTCTCTGCTGGGGGCCGCCCGCCGGGTGTTCGGGGATGTCGCGTACGTTCCCGGCTGCGAGGTCGCGACCGACGATGGCACCGGGATCCCGGCGGCGGTGGCGGCGGCCGCCGGGGCTGGGATTGTGCTCTTGACGGTGGGCGACCGGGCCGGCCTGTTCGGCCACGGTACGTGCGGCGAGGGTTGTGACGCCCAGACCCTGGCCCTGCCCGGTGTCCAGGGTGCGCTCGTGGAGGCGGTGCTGGCGACTGGTACCCCGGTCATTCTGCTCGTTGTCAGCGGCCGGCCCTACGCGTTGGGGGCGTACGCCGGCCGGGCGGCGGCGATCGTCCAGGCCTTCATGCCGGGCGAGGAGGGGGCCGGTGCGGTCATGCGGGTCCTGACCGGCGCGGTCAATCCCTCGGGCAAGCTGCCGGTCGGCATCCCGAGCGCGATCGGCGGTCAGCCGACCACCTACCTGGCGCCACCCCTCGGCCTCGCCAGTCAGGGGATATCCAACGTGAATCCGGGCCCGCTCTACCCCTTCGGCTACGGGCTGAGCTACACGAGTTTTGAACTGGGCGACTTCGCGGTGGACCGGGACGACCTGCCCGTCGACGGCGAGGTGGGCGTGAGCGTGACGGTACGGAACACCGGGGCGCGGGCGGGGGCGGAGGTCGTGCAGTTGTACCTCGGGGACGAGGTGGCCCAGGTCACCCGGCCGGTCAAGCAGCTCCTCGGCTTCGCGAAGGTCCGTCTTGATCCGGGCCAGAGCGCCCGGGTCCGGTTCCGGGTGCACGCCGACCGGACGGCGTTCACCGGGCGCGACCCCGCGACCCGCCTTGTGGAGCCGGGCTGGATCGCCTTGTCCGTGGGGACATCAAGCGAGGATGTGCTTCTGGGGAGGCGCATCGAGATCGTGGGCGAGGTGCGCGACGTGACCCGCGGACGGGTGTTGACAACGCCCGTCACCGTTGACTGGCTCGCGGAGGTTGACGTCTAGATACTGAGTGTATACACTCAGTATCTATGACCGATATGAACACTTCCACGACCCTGCTGGGGTTGCTGGGAACGGGCCCGAGCTACGGGTACGACTTGAAACAGGACTATGACCGGTTGTTCGGGTCGAAGCGGGCCCTGGCGTACGGCCAGGTCTACGCGACGCTCGCGCGGCTGGTCAAGGCGGGGTACATCCTCCTGCTCGGCGGCGAGGCGGGCGCCGGGCCTGACCGGAAGCGGTACGAGATCACGCCCCAGGGCCGTACCCACCTCGAGACCTGGATGTTCACCCCCGACGTACCCTCCGAGGCCCTGCAATCCAACTTGTTCGCGAAAACCGTCATCGCGCTGCTCCTGGACGATGACGCCGAGCGCCTGCTTGACCTCCAGCGCCGCCAGCACATGGCCCGGATGCGGGAACTCACCAAAGAGAAGCAGGCGGGCGAAATCGGTACCGTGCTGCTCTGCGACCACGCCCTCTTCCACATCGAGGCGGACCTGCGCTGGATCGAGCTGACCGCCGCCCGCCTCGGCGAACTCCGGACGGCGGTGACGGCATGAGCGACGCGACCAACCGCAGGACCCCCGTCCTCGCCACCCGAGACCTTCAGAAGAGTTTTGGCTTGACAGAAGCCCTGCGCGGCGTTGACCTGGCCATTTCGCCGGGCGAGGTCGTGGCCGTGATGGGTCCCTCCGGCTCCGGCAAGTCGACGCTGTTGCACTGCCTCGCCGGGGTCCTCACTCCCGATCAAGGCGAGGTGACCTTCGACGGCCAGGTCATTTCGGCCCTCCCCGAGCGTGACCGCTCCCGGTTGCGCCTGAAGGCGTTCGGCTTCGTCTTCCAGTTCGGGCAGTTGTTGCCGGACCTCAGCGCCCTGGACAATGTCACGATCCCGCTGTTGCTGGGCGGTACGAAGCGGGCTCCGGCGCTCAAACAGGCGGCGGAGTGGCTCGACCGCTTCGGGCTCGCCGACAAGGGCGACAAGTTGCCCACGCAGTTGTCCGGCGGCGAGGCCCAGCGGGTCGCGGTCGCGCGGGCCCTGGTCACCCACCCCGCCGTCCTGTTCGCCGACGAGCCGACGGGTTCGCTTGATTCCCTCGCCGGGGAGCAGGTACTGGCGGCGATGCTGGGGGAGGTCCGGGAGGGTGGTACGACGGTGATCCTCGTCACCCACGACCCCCGGACCGCCGCCTACGCCGACCGCGAGGTGATCGTCCGCGACGGACGCCTCTCCCCGGGGTACCGGGGGGCCGACCAGGGAGCCGACGCGTGAACCCGGCGGTCATCCGGCTGGCGGTCCTGCGTACCCCCGGGGCGTGGCAGCGGCTCGCCGCTATCGCCGCCGGGATCGCGGTGGGGGTCGCGATGCTGCTCACCCTGTTGGGCGCCAACGCCGGGCTCCACGCCCGCGACACCCGGACCGAGTGGACCAACGCACCGAGCGGTTACCCCGAGGAATCGCTGACCGCCGACACCGTTCTGCGGCTCGGGGAGATCGAGGTTGTCCGCGGCCAGCCCGTCACCATCCTCACCATCGCGGTGACGCCCGACACCCACATCCGCTTGCCGGGCGGCCTGCCCGTCCCCGCGACCGGCCACGCCGTCGTTTCTCCGGCCCTCGCCGCCCTGATCGCCTCACTGCCGGGCGACCAACTGGGGGACCGCTTCGGCGAGATCGACGGCGAGCTCCCGCCCACCACCCTCGCCGGCCCCGACATGCTGGCGGCGATCCGGGTCGCCGACGCGGCCACACTGGGCGAGTCGCCCCGGACCCAGCTCTTCCATGACCTGAACGGCGAACCGGCGTACAGCTTGACCGGCGCCTACCAGACCGTCATGGTCATCGGGGCGATTGCCCTGGTCATCCCGGTCATCTTGCTGGTGTCGATTGTCACCGCGCTCGGTGCGGTCCAGCGCCGCGAGCGGCTCCAGACGCTGCGCCTGATCGGCGCGACGCCACGCGACGTGGTGACGATCACCGCAGTCGAGATGGCCGTCACGGCCGCCCTCGGCGCGGTCTTCGGTACCGGGTTGTTCTGGGCCCTCCGCCCGCTGGCCGCCCAGATCGTCGTCAGCGGTACGCGGTTCTATGTGAGCGACCTCGTCGTTGGCTGGGGGACGACGTTCGTGGTCGGACTGGCCGTCGTCGCCGCCTCGGTCGTGGCCGCGGCGGTCCGCGTGAGCCGGGACGGGATCGGTCCCCTCGGGGCTAGCCGGCAACTCGCCGAGCGCCCGCCGCGGGCGCGGCGGCTCATCCCCATCGGCGTGGGTACGGCTCTCATCGCCCTCGGCGGGCTGAATGGCGATGTTGTCACCCGCCTGGTGGAGGACCTCGGGATCTACCTGGGTACCTACCGGCTCATTCTTAGTGTGACCGGGTTCGTCCTCGTGTCCATCGGCATCCTCGCGAGCGGCCCCTGGCTGGTCCGCCAGGCGAGCCGGTGGCTCTCCCGTCGCGCGCCCGGCGCCGGCTCGGTCATCGCGGCGAGCTGGTTCCGCCGCCATCCGGCCGCGGCCTTCCGCTCGGTCGCGGGCCTGGTCATCGCGCTGTACGTCACCACCGTGTTCGCTGGTCTGGCCAGCGTGATCAACCAACAGTACGCCGTCGTCGTACAACTGCCCGGTCTCATGCCCGGAGCGATCGTGGCCATCGAACTCGAACCCGGCGAGGCGGTCGCGTACCGTGAGCGCCTGGACGCCATCGCCGGAGTGGAGGCAACGGTCCTGGGCTACGGCCTGGCGCCTGGGTACGCTGATCTGAAACTCGAGTCGAACCTCGAGGCGGAGGCGGCGGCCCGGGGCCTGGACCCGGCGGGATTGTCGGCGGCCCTCCCGGCCCCGGTGGTCGTCCCGGCGGCGGGCGCCGCCACCCTGGGGTTCGCCGGGGCGCCGGACGCCCCGTGCGTCGGGTTTGACGAAGAGACGTACACCCGCCAGTGGGGGCTCGCGCCGGCCCCTTTGCTGCCAAGTGATTGCGGGTGGCGCGACATCGCGCCGTACCGCGTGTTGTACGTCGCCACGGACGGTACGACGGACGCCCTGGAACGGGTCCGGACCGCGGTGGCGGCGATGGGGACGCGGACTCTTG
>JAIRVA010000362.1 GCA_031254155.1 Propionibacteriaceae bacterium | reverse complement strand
GTACGGGCAGGCGGAGGGCGAGCCGCAGGTGGGCGGGGAACTCCTCCAGCAAGTGGACGGCCACGATGTGGTCGATGGCGATGTCATCGGGCTGGCGGTTGAGTTTGGGCACGGCGGCGTCCCAGCAGATGGCGACCCGGGCCGCGTGGTCCTCGAACATGTGCCGCAGCTCGCGGTCGGTGTACAAGGGGTTGTGCTCGACGACGACCGCGCCCAGCCGGAGGACGGCGTAGAACGCGACCAGGTGTTGCGGGCAGTTGGGCAGGACGATGGCCACGCGGTCCCCCGGCCGTACCCCCAGACGCCGCAGCCCCTCGGCCGCCCGGGCGACCCGGTCGCCGAACTCCCGGTAGGTCATGGTGTGCCCGAAGAAGTCGGTCGCCACATTGTCCGGCGCGGCGGCGACCGCCCGGTCGACCAGGTCGACCAACGGCCTGGTGGGCAGTTCAATCTCGGCCGGTACCCCCGGTTGGTAGAAATCGGCGAAGCTCATTCCGGTCCCCTCGCTGGTTACTGGTTGGTGCGTACGTAACCGTAAGTTACGCTACCGTAACCGTACCCGCCAAGCAAGAACCAACCCGGATCTGTGAGTCGTCAATCCGTCCGCCGGGACTTGGCCGACCGGCCGAGGAAGACCAGTACGGCACACACGACCGCCCAGCCGCCGAGGATCAGCCACGGCTTCAGCGTACTGGCGCCCGGGAAGTAGTTCAGCGTCCGGACCAGCGTGGCGGTCGCGCCCGGCGGGAGCCATTGCCCGATGTCACCGAGGTGGGCGGGCAGGAACTGGGGCGGTACGGCGAAACCGGCCCACGGCAGGGCCGCGAAGACCATGATGAGGGCGGCGAGCCCGAAACCGGGCGTACCGATCAGCGAATGCAGGCCGACGAACAACCCCCCGATGGCGAACATCGACGCCGACAAGGCCAGGAAGACGGGGACGAAACGGGCCGGGTAGATCCCGAGCCACGTCCCCAGGATGGCCGTCGCGACCGCCCCGCCGCCGAGGGAGGCGACCAGCAAACCGGTGAAGCGCCAGGCCGCGCCCCGGATCATCGCCCCGACGAGGACCCCGCAGAGCAGGCCGCCGACCGTCAGCGGCATCCCCGCCGCCGTCAGCCCGCCCCCAGCGGAATCGGCGCTGGTGAGGGGTACGACATCCGTCACGGTCACCGTCGGCAACGCGGCCGGAGCCTTCTGGGTCACGCCCTGCGGGCCGACCCCGCCGCCCACTGTGGCCTTCTGCAGGGTCTCGAAGGCCGTCTTCAACCCGGCGTACATCTGGGCGTCGAGCGAGACCTGCAACTGGGTCGCCACCTGGCCCATGATCTGGGACTGGACCTGGCCGGCCGCCGAAGACTTCAGTACCTCGGGCTTGGCGGAGTCCATGACGATACCGCCGATGAACTCCCGCGACTCGATGCCGGCCAGGGCGGCGGCGCGGTCGTCCACCGTCGTGAGCGTCACGGCATCCCCCAGCGCCGCGCCCGCGCTCGTGGTGAAGGCGGCGACAAGGTCTTTGTCGCCCGTGATCGCGATGGTGAGTCCCGTCGGCGCGGCCTTGATCGTCGGCCACACGAAGGCCAGGACCAGCAGGGCGATAACGGCGGCGACAGCCACCGGTACCATGATGACCCGGGCGAACATGGGCAGGGTGCGCGACGAGTGATCGGCCATGACTATCCTTCCCCGCCGGCCCAACGTTGGCTCCGGCTCTTGGGCGTCAGCGTACGCCGGCCGGGCGGGCGAATCAACCCGCAACGCGGGCTTGTGGAAGCTCACCGGAAGTCCCGCGACGTGTGGGGCCCGCCGACGGGCAGGGGTTCGACCTGGTCGGCCAACAGGTTGGCCACCCCCTCCGGCGACCGCTCCAGCCGACCGCGGACCACCAGGCCGCGGGCCTCGCGCAGGACCCGGCGGTACCGCTGCCACAGGCCAGCCGAGCAGACGACGTTGGCGTGGCCGGTCTCGTCCTCCAGGTTGAGGAAGGTGATGCCCGAGGCCGTGCCGGGGCGCTGGCGGTGGGTGACCAGGCCCGCGACCCAGATCCGGCGGCCGGCCTCGGCGGTCTTCAGCCCCGCGCACGGCAGGACGCCCCGGCCGTCGAGCCACGCCCGCAGGTGGGCGAGCTGGTGGTCGGTCGTTGACACCCCGGTCGCGCGTAGGTCGGCGGCCAGGACCTCCAACGACGTGGGGGTCTCGAACAGCGGCGGCTGGACGGCGGCGGTCTGGGCATCCGGGGTCGTGCCGGGCAGGGTGTCGGGGCCGTTCCGGGCCGCCCGGCCGGCCTGCCACAGGGCCTGGCGCCGGTCGAGTCCCAGGGAGGCAAAGGTGTCCGCGGTCGCCAGGGCCTCCAGTTGGGCCGTCTCCAGGCCAGTCCGGCGGACCAGGTCTTCCAGGGACGTGTACGGACCGCCCGCCCGCGCCGCCACGATGCGCTCCGCGGCGGTCCGCCCGATACCCCGGATCCCGGCGAGTCCCAGCCGGACGGCGAACCCGCCGTCGCGGCGGTGGGCGGCCGACTCGTCGGGCGCCGTGGGCTCGAACTCCCCCACCTCTGGCTGGCGGCGGGCGAGGCAGGTGTCCCGCCCCG
>JAIRVA010000317.1 GCA_031254155.1 Propionibacteriaceae bacterium | reverse complement strand
CAGCGAAGCGGGTGTGTGGGATTGCGGTACGGGGAGTACGACGTCGGGGGTACGGAGAGTACGGAGTCGGGGGTACGGCGGGCGTCGGAGGCACGGGGAGTACGTACGGAGTCGGAGATTCGGGGAGTACGTACGACGTCCGAGGCACGGGGAGTACGTACGGAGTTGGAGGTACGGGGAGTGTCCCGTCAGATGGGGACTCGGGTGAAGGAGTCGATCATCCACTGGATGTCGGCGGCGGCGCCCGGCTGGTCGGGGCTGGCGATGGCCTGGATGACGTACACCCGCTCCCCGTCCGGATCGGCGATGAACACGAACCGCTGCAGTCCACTGTCGGTCGTGGCCTGGTAGTTCAAGGCGGGCAGCCCGCCGACGGTGGTCTTGACCGGGCCGACGAAGTCTAGGCCGGGTTGGTTGAGCGCGAGCGTGCTCGCGGCGTAGCTCTCCAGCGTCGTGGACGGAGATGTCGGGTTGACGGTCAGGGAGAACGTGCTCGCCCGCGGACCGCCCTCTGCCCGGATGAGGATCAGATTCTGACCGATCACCACGGTCGGGTCGAGCATCCACTCGGGCGGTGGATTGACTGACACGGACCAGTCGTCCACATGGTCCAACTCGCCGTTTACTACTTGTACGGCGGGGTACGCCTCGGCCACCTCGGCCTGCGCGGGCTCCGGCTGGATGGCCCGCCAGACACCGACCGCGCCGACGATCAGTAGGACGAGGGCGACGGGGACGAGGAGCAACCGGGGGACGCGGAGGGTCCTGCGCGGGGCCGCTGGGCGGACCAGATCGGTTGGCGCGTCCACGGGCGAGAGGGCCGTCGGCGGGTACGCCGTACCGAGACTCAGCCCACACCGCGGACAAAAGGCACTGTCAAGCGGGGTTTCGCTGCCGCAGTGCCAACAGTACGCGGTCGGAGCGGGAGCAACCGGCATGGGGGCGACCGTCTGGACGGGAGCCGGGCCGAGCCGTGGGGCAGGGGCACCCACGGCCTCGCCGCACCGGCCGCAGCGGGCCGCGTCCCCCTGGTTCCCCGTACCGCATCGCCAACAGTAGATCATCATTGAACCCCTCTCTCGTATCCGATATCCTACCCCGCCAGGCGGGGAACGTTCTCTACATGGCTGCCAAGCCGCGGTTGCGAAGAAACGGGCCCGAAATGGTCGGAAAAGGTACCGTTTTTTCGCAGGCGTCGGCTTCGGGGTACCCCCCGAGGCATTGCCGGATTCGCTAGGCTGTTCCCCATGGCCCGCCCGCACCGTACCCACACTCTGAGGTGGCTGTGGGGTCCGGCGTTTGTGGCGTCGGTGGCGTACGTGGACCCCGGCAACGTGGCCGCGAACCTGACGTCGGGTGCGCAGTTCGGGTACCGCCTGGTCTGGGTGCTCGTGCTCGCCAACCTGGTCGCCATGATGGTCCAGTACCTCTCCGCGAAGCTGGGCCTGGTCACCGGGGAGAGCCTGGCGGATCTGCTCGGCCAGCGCCTGGGCCGCGGGCCGCGCCTGGCCTACTTCGCCCAGGCCGAGATCGTCGCCATCGCCACCGACCTGGCCGAGGTCATCGGGGGTGCGATCGCGCTCAACATCTTGTTCGGGCTCCCGCTGGTCGTCGGCGGGGTGATTGTCGGCGCCGTGTCCATCGTCCTGCTGAGCGTCCAGACCTGGCGCGGGCAGCGCTCCTTCGAGCACATCGTGATCGGCCTGCTCGTGATCATCGCGGTGGGTTTCATGGCGGGGTTGTTCGTGTCGGGAGTCCGGTGGGGCGAGGCGGCGAGCGGGCTCGTCCCCAGCTTCGCGGGCCGCCAATCGGTGCTGCTCGCGGCGTCGATGCTCGGCGCGACGGTCATGCCGCACGCGATCTACGTCCACTCGTCCCTGGCGATCGACCGCCACGGGCAGGTCGGCCGCGACGCCGTCCCGCGCCTGCTGCGGTCGACCCGCTGGGAGGTCGGCGCGTCCATGCTCGTCGCGGGCGCGGTCAACATCGCCATGCTGCTCGTCGCCGCCGCCGCGCTGCCGGGCGAGGCGACGGATTCGATCCTCGGTGCTCACGCCGTGATCACCGAGCACCTCGGGAGCGTCATCGGGGCGTTGTTCGCCATCGGGCTGCTCGCGTCGGGTCTGGCGTCCACCGCCGTCGGTGCGTACGCCGGTGCGACGATCATGCAGGGCCTGCTGAAGGTGAAGGTACGGGTGATCACCATGCGCGTCGTCACCCTCGTACCCGCCCTCGTCGTGCTCGCCCTCGGCGTCGACCCGACCTGGGCCCTGGTGGTGAGCCAGGTGGTCCTGAGCTTCGGCATCGCCTTCGCGCTCGTACCGCTCGTCTATCTGACCGGGACCAGGCTGTTGGGGAAGTACGCCAACCCGCCCGCGCTCGCGGCTGTGGCCTGGCTGGCGGTCGGACTCATCGTCGCCCTCAACGTCCTGCTCATCTGGCTCTCCGTCACCGGGTGAGCGCGCAGTCTGAGGCCAATCGAAAGGGGGACCATGTCCATGAGTTTCTTGTCACCGCGCGTCCGCCCGCCGGTCATCACCGTCGGCGGCCCGGAGTCCGACATCACCGGGCACGACGGCCGCGCCATCCAGTTGGCCGTCGACGCCCTGGGCGGGCCGGGGGTGGTCCGGCTCGCCGCGGGGGTGTTCGACATCCTGGCCCCGGTCCGGCTCCGCGACGGCGTCACGCTCACGGGTGCGGGGCCGCGGACCTGTCTGCGGAAGGCCGACGGCGTCCTGGCCCACCCCCTCGTGGACGCCGACTACGGCGAGCGGGTGGTGACCGTCGCCGACCCCGGCCAGTTCCGGGCGGGGCTGGGGGTCCAGGTCGGCGATGCGGCGAGTGCCAACTGGGAATGCAGTACGTCGGTTGTCACTGATGTTACGGCTGACCAGGTGTGGCTCCGCGACCGACTGGTGAAGGATTACCGAGTTGAGGCGGGTTGTTGGATCTCGTCGGCGTGCTCGGTCGTCGAGGTCGTGGCGGCACACGGGGTCCGGGTGGAGAACCTGCGGATCGACGGGAACAAGGCGCGGAACGCCTTCCTGAACGGGTGCCGCGGTGGGGGAGTGTACCTCTTCGAGGCCGGCCAGTGCGTGATCGAGGGTGTCGAGGTGGTCGACTTCAACGGCGATGGGATCAGTTGGCAGATCACCGAGGACATCGAGGTCCGCGGGTGCGTGGTCGCGGGTTGCACAAACTACGGGCTTCACCCCGGTACCGGCGCGCTGCGGTCGCGGGTGGCCGGGTGCGAGGTCCGGGGCAACGGCACGGACGGGATCTACGTGTGTTGGCGGGTCCAGGCGGGCGTGTTCAGCGGCAACGTGATCCGGGACAACGGGCGTCACGGGATCAGTCTCGGCCACAAGGACACGGACAACGACTTCGAGGACAACCTGGTGACGGGCAACGCGGGTCACGGGGTGTACATCCGCCCGGAGACTCCCGCCAACGGGGCGCACCGGAACCGCTTCCGAAACAACCGGCTTGAAAACAACGGTGGACAAGCGGTGATGGTCGACGGCCCCGCCGACGGGCTCGTACTTGATAACAATCGACTAGGCTGATAGCTCGTCGGGCTCATAGTCGCCGCCGGTGGGCCAGCCGGAGGCCGGGCAGCGGCGTGTTGGGAATTTGCGCACGTTGACTTATTGACTCTGCTCATACGTTCAGGTAGGTTCGACCTAACCGTCCGCGAGAGCCGGGAGTACGGCCCGCGTCCGGACGCAACTGATCTGTCTATGCTCGCTCGACTAGTGAAAATGGAGGACTCCATGGCAACCGAATCCACGACCTCAACCCCCGCCCAGGCGTGGGCCAACCCGACTGCCGCTGGCCTGGTCGGCTTAGCTGTGGCGTGCTTCGCCCACTTCGCCAACCTCTCCGGCTACGTGACGACCGCCGCCCTGCCGCTGTTCGGCGCCTGGCTCATCGGTGGCTTCGTCGTCCAACTCCTCGTCGCCGTACTCGACCTGCGGGGCGGGAACACGGCTGGCGGCAATACTTTCTTGTTCTTCAGCGCGTTCTTCATGCTCGCGGGCGGCATTGAGATGATCTTCAAGTACAACGCCATCCAGGACGGCGCTCCCCTCGACGGGCGGATCGACGGCTGGGCGTGGCTCGTCTTGTGGCTGGTCCTGTGGCTGTGGACCCCGGCCTTCTTCAAGAAGTTCAACATCTTGTCGCTGGTCATCGTGGCCCTGGATGTCGCGCTGCCGTTCATCTCGCTGATCGACCTGACCGTCCTTCCCGCCTCGTTCAAGCCAGTCCCGGCGTACGCGCTCCTGGCGGCCGGCGTGTTGGGGATCTACCTGAGCGCGACCCTGGTGGTGAACACGACCTACGGCCGCAACGTCCTGCCCGTCATCGGCGGGAAGTAAGGCTGGTTCCTGACGCCGCACCGGATCGCCCAACCCCCGTGAGGTGTCGTGATACCATGAGGGTCGTCGTTATGCCATCCGTACGGATGACCCTCGGGGGGAACTCAGGCACGGTGCAGGAGGGAATGTACGTATGGGAGCAAGTCTTCACTCGATACTGGCGGTGTTTCCGACGCCGGACATCGAAGCAACTGCCCGGTACTACGACGAGGTGCTGGGTTTCCGGGTCGTCGCGTACCTTGATGTGGCAGAACCCCACATCTGCCTCTACCGTGACACTGTGGAAATCGTACTGACCAGGGCCAACGGTGGAAAGGTCCACCCCAACCGAGAGCTGTACGGTTACGGCGAGGACATCTACGTCGTGACAGACAATCAAGAAGTGTTGCAAGACGAGTTCATCGGCAAAGGAGCGAAGATCGTCCGTCCGCTGCAGACGACCGACTACAACAACCGGGAATTTGTGCTGGAAGACATCGACGGGCGATGGCTTGCTTTCGGCATGAAGCAGACGTAGCGTCCAGTCGTCGGTTGGGGTGGTTGCCGGGGCGCGGGCGTGGAGCATTCGCACGACAGGTATGGTAGTGCCAAGTTGGGGATTGTTCATCATTTTACCTAGTCAGAGTTTATTTAAATTTTCCGTTATTTTTTGCGTGATCACCATGTTCTGGCTAATATATTCCATACGTATCAAGTTAATTGACTGAAATCTAGTGGAATTGTGAGCTGATTATGCGCGTGCCGGGTTCTCCCGCTGTCCCCCTCTCCGCCGCCACCCCCACCCGCTTCCGACGGGCCGGCGTGGTGTTCGTCGTGGTCTGTAGTCTTGTGGCGTCGCTGGTCGGACTGGTCTCGCCCGCGCCGGTCGCGGTCGCCGCCGACGACTCGGACGGGCTGACGGTGACGCTCACGCCCCCGGCGATTCCGCCGCACGAGGAGAAGTTTTTCACCCTCAATGTGACGGATGACAACTGGTCGGGGGCGGTCTTCAGCCAGTACTGGCTCTACGGCGTGCCGCAGGGGTGGCAGGTGAAGAACGCCGGGTACACCATGGGCACCGTCTCCACCGACCCGGTGATCTATGACCTACCGGTGGCGGCCGCGCAGAGCGGCCAGATCACGATCCACCCGCCGTACCAGTACGAAGGTATCCTGAGCGGGGTCAGCCTCGCCCGCCAGCGGAACGTCCCGAACCAGATCACGGATTTCGACGGCGGCACCTTCGACTACCTGGGCCAGTCCCACCCCCGGCTGTCTAGCGCCAACACCTCTTACGGCTACCACGACCCGCAGACGGTCTACGGGTGCGGCAACGTGCCCCAGTACGGCCCGTGCGACGGTGACTACTCCATCTGGCCCACGGCCGCCATCAACGGTGAGAGCAAGCACCACAACAGCTTCTGGGCCGATTTGCGCAGCGTCGACCACCCGATGGTGACGCCGGGGACGGAAGAGATCTGCAGCAACTGGCAGTACTCGGAATATGGTACCGGCGCCTCCGGCAACTTCCGTTCGGTGACGGCGGCCGAGTCCGCCGCCGCGGGCAAGATCGCCATCGTCAACGGCGCGAAGGACAAGGGGATCCACGATGTGCTCGCCACCACGCTCCACGGCCTCGTACCCAACCGGAAGTATCTTTTCACCGGCAAAGTGGCCAACCTGAACGACAACCCGAATGGCGATCTCGCGCCGGTCTCGGTCAGTGCGTACGCGCAGCGGGGCAATGGGCAGTCGGTCAAGATTGGCACGACCCCCAGCTATCAGCGCCAGACCGGGTGCTACACACAGAATGCGCGCTGGGATGAGATCGTCGGCATCGTCGACATCGGGGACTACGACCGGCTGACCGTCAGCCTGCGTAACGCCGCGTCGGGTGGGTACGGCAACGACATGGCCTTCGACAACCTGGCCCTGTACCCGATGGCCGAGGTACCGCTGCGGCTCGACGTCACCGGCCAACCGGTCGAGATCGACGTGCAAAAGACCTCCAACCCGGCCGACGGTGCGACAGTCCGTCCGGGGCAGCGGATCACGTACACCCTCTCCGCCCTGAATCCCGATGCCCGCGCGGCGGACGGGGTGTTTCTGACCGACGACCTCACGGCTGTCCTGGAGTACGCCACCCTGGACCAGAGCTCGCTCAAGGCCACCCTGGGCGGTGAACCGGCCCGTCCGGCGACGTTCGCCGACAACCTGATCTCGTGGTCCGATGCGCTGCCAGCCGGGGGACTGGTCCGCGTCACGTACGATGTCGTCGTGAAGGCCGATGTCCCGCCCGGCGCGAGCCTGAAGAACGGGCTCACCTCCATGGCGCTCTCGACGACATCGGGCCCGGTGCCCACCACCTGCGACGATGGCCTCGCCCTGCGGTGCTACACGGAACTGACGACCGCCCAGGCCGCCTTCGACGTGGCGAAGAAGTCGGTCCCGGCGTCGGGCGGGGTGGTCCACCCCGGTGAGACGGTGACCTACACGCTGACCGGCCGTAACTCGGGCGCGGTCGACTTGGGCCCGGTCACGCTGACCGACGACCTCGCGGGCGTCCT
>JAIRVA010000258.1 GCA_031254155.1 Propionibacteriaceae bacterium | reverse complement strand
GAGAACATCATCTACTCCGCGCGCGTGATCGTGTACGGGTCGTACACGTACGGTACCGGTGACGTGATGGCGCAACTCGACAGTACGGTCCAGTTGCGTGGCATCTGGACCTGCTTCGGGCACCCCCTTTTCACGCTCATGACCGGGCTCGGCGTGGGCGTCGCGGTCACTAGCCGGTCCAAGGTGGTACGAGTGATCGCCCCGGCGACGGGGTATCTCGGCGCCGCCTTCCTGCACATGGGTTTCAACTGGCTCGCCTCGTTCATGGACGAGGCCAACCTGAAGCGGATGCTCCTCCTCATGGCCTGGCCGATGGTGATTATGGTCGCACTCCGCGTGGCCACCGGCGCCGTCCGCCAGGGCCGTACCGTCGCCCACCGTCTCACCGACTACGTCACCATGGGCTGGCTGCCGGCGGAGTACCCGCACGCATTCTCCCGTTTTCGCACGCGGGCCAAGACTTTGCTCATCAGCCCGTGGCACGGGAACATCGGCCGGACGTGGCGGCTCCAGGTCCGCGTGACGGAACTGGCACTGCTCAGAGAGGCCATCACGCGCGGCTTGGTCGACACCGGAGCGGTGGTCCGCGAGCGCGAACTCGTCGACGAGATCGCCTGGTTGGGGGATCACGGAGGATTGGCGGACGGCCGCGGGCTCAAACCGTACTGGCCGTGGAAAACCTCTCTGCGCCGTTTGGCGGAAAGATACCGCGCATCACGATACAATCGTTCTACGCAATGGGTCTCAGCAGGATCGGAGTTAACGTACTCGGCTGCTGACCCGCGGTGGAAGCCGCCCACATAGTCGTCCAGGATTGCGGGGCCGCCATCCCGAGAGGAGTGGAGATGGGAGAGAGTCTTTTGACTCTTCTGGCGTGGCTGCGCGATGCCCTCGTGGACGTCCGTCTCACCATCCCGCTGCCGGGTGCAGCCGACACTAGGCAGTGGGCGTCGCGGGCGGTCAGCCAACTGGACGATTACGTCCTGCCGCGGTTGCAGTCGCTGGAGGCGCCGCTGGTGATGGTCGTCGGCGGATCGACCGGTGCAGGCAAATCGACCCTTGTCAACTCGCTCTTGGGCAAGGTCGTTTCGACCCCCGGGGTCATCCGGCCCACCACGAAAGCACCCATCCTCGTCCACAACCCGGCCGACGCGTCGTGGTTCTCCACCAACCGGATCTTGCCGGAACTGGCCCGGACGACTGACGGTTCAGCCGGTGCGAACGGGCTGACGATCCTGGGTTCGCCAGCCGTGCCCGAAGGGCTGGCCATCGTGGACGCCCCAGACATCGACTCGGTTGACCTCGGCAACCGGACCCTCGCGAACCAGCTATTGTCGGCGGCCGACCTGTGGTTGTTCGTCACCTCCGCCGCACGGTACGCCGACGCCGTCCCGTGGGACTATCTGGCCCGGGCCACCGAACGAACTCTGGTTCTGGCGGTCGTCCTCGACCGCGTACCGCCCACCGCCATGTCCGTCGTCCCCGAGCACCTGGCCCGCATGATGACCGAGCGCGGACTGGGTGACTTCCCCTTGTTCGCCGTACCCGAGACCGCGACGGATAGCCAGGGTCTGCTGCCCTTCTCCGCGATCAAGCCCATCCGGTCCTGGCTCGACTACCTCGCCTCCAACCGGATCACCAGGGCGCGGGTCGTCATGCGAACCCTCGACGGCGCTCTGGCCGCGCTGCAGGCGGGGGCCGAGCAGATCGCCGGGCGGCTGACAGAGCAGCGCCAGGTCCTCGACCAACTCCGGTCCGACGCCGACACGATCTTCGCCGAGGCCCGTCACTCGGCCCAGGCGCTGAGTTCGGATGGTACGTTGCTGCGCGGCGAGGTGCTGACGCGCTGGCAGGACTTCGTCGGTACGGGCGAGTTCATGCGGAACATCGAAACCAAGGTCGGCCGGGCCCGCGACCGCCTCACCCGCCTGTTCACGGGCGCGCCCGACAAGGCACTCGACGTCAAGATCGCGGTCAAGTCGGGCCTGGAGGCCCTCATCATCGACGCCGGCCAGTCGGCCGTCCAGCACGTGAGGAGCTCGTGGTCGTCATCCCCGGCCGGGCGTTTCATGATCGACTGGTCGGGAACGGATGTCGGTGCGCTGCCCGCCGACTTCCCGCGACAGGTGGAGGAAAGCATCCGCGCCTGGCAGGTCGACATCATGAACCTCGTGGCCGAGGAGGGTACCGGCAAACGTTCACGCGCCCGCCTGGCCGCGCTCGGCGTCAACGCCGCCGGCGTCGCCCTGATGCTGGTCGCGTTCGCGCACACGGCCGGGCTCACCGGAGCCGAGGTCGGCATCGCCGGCGGTACGGCGGTCGTCGCGCAAAAGGTACTCGAACTGATCTTCGGCGACGAGGCGATCCGGCGCCTCGCCGCGAGCGCCGAGGCGCGACTGGGGGTCCGGATCGACCAGGTGCTCGACGCCCAACTCGCCCGGCTGAAGGCGGCCACCCTCGACCGTTTCCCCGCCGAGACCGTCGATCCGGCCACCCTGGTCCGGGTCGCGGCGGAGATGGGCCCCGCCCGCGCGAACCAGATGCGCCAGTTCGAAGAGACCGTTCTCGACGAGGGAGGTGTGGGCGGTGGCCATGGATCTCACTGAGTGGTACGCGGGTCTCATGACGGCCGTCGATGCCTGCCAGGAACGCGTCGACACCGAGGTGCTCCACGGGGCCCAGGTTGTGATCGACCGGGTCGACCGGCGTCTGTCGCTCACGCGCGACGCGACCGTCATCGCCATCGCGGGTGCGACCGGGGCGGGAAAGTCCAGCGTCTTCAACGCCCTCACCCGGACAACACTGGCGGAGCCGGGCGTCAACCGCCCCATGACCGAACGGTCGCTGGCGCTGACCTTCGGCGACGCTGACACCTCGGCCTTGCTCGACTGGCTTGGCGTGGCGAACCGTCACGTCACCGCCGGTGGCGAGTTGACGGGCGTCGTCCTCATCGATCTCGTCGACAACGACTCTGTGGCGGTGTCACACCGCGCCGAGGTCGACCACCTGTTGGAGGTCGTGGACGAGTTCCTGTGGGTCGTCGACCCGCAGAAGTACGCTGACGCGCTGCTCCACGAGCGGTACCTCCGGCCCCTGGCGGGCCACTCTAACGTGATGACGTTCGTCCTCAACCAGATCGACCGGCTGTCAGAGGCCGAGTTGGCGGTCGTGCGGGCAGACTTCATCCGGCTGCTCCACGACGACGGCATCACCGACCCCGTGGTGTACGAGGTGTCCGGGCTCAGCGGCAAGGGTATCGACGCACTCCGCGGGCGGGTGATCGAGGCGGCGTCCACGAAGAACAGCATGGTGACCCGTCTCGGCGCGGACATTCTCGTCCAGGCCAAGGCGCTGCGGGGCCAGCTCGGTCTCACGCCCGCCGGTACGCTGGCACCCGACAATCTCCGCCACCTGACCACCGCCTGTCTGGAAGTGGCCGGAACGGACCAGATCGCGGCCGCTGTCCGGACGTCGGTCCAGCGACGCGGCGCGTCAGCGACCGGCTGGCCCTGGCTCGCCTGGCTGACGCGGCTGCGGGTCGACCCGCTGAAACGGCTCCACCTCGACAAAGCCGGGACGGCGGCGGGCGATGACGCCCGCCTGGAGCAGACTGGTCTGGCGGTCCACCCTGTCGCCCGCGCCCGGGTTGAAACGGCGGTCCGCGGGGTCGGGAACGAGGCGGGCGCCAAGGTACCGCTGCTGTGGCGCGGCGCCATCGACCGTCTCGTCCAGAACCAGGCTGCCACACTCCCCATGGCGATCGAACACACTGTGGCGACGACCGACCTCGGCGCGAACAACCCGAAGCACCGCTGGGGCACCGTGCGGCTCACGCAGTGGCTGATCTTCGCCATCACCATCGTCGGACTGCTCTGGCTCCTCGCCAATCTGCTGCTCACCTCGTTCTTCGGGTTGGGCGCCTTGCCCACGCCCCGGCTGGGCGGCTGGCCGGCACCGACGATTCTGGTCCTCGGTGGGCTCGCCCTCGGCCTCGTGATCGCGGCCGCGGCCCGCGTCGCGGTCCACGTCCGGGCGAAGGCGGCCGCGCGGACAGCAGTCGTCCGGCTCCGCAAGGCCATGACCGCCATCGCCGCCGAGCACGTCATCGACCCGCTCAACCGCGAACTCGCTCGGCACGAC
>JAIRVA010000256.1 GCA_031254155.1 Propionibacteriaceae bacterium | reverse complement strand
TGTTGAGGTCGTAGTCTGGGGTGACGCCGAAGTGGCTGAGCACGGAGTCCAGCATCTCGCGGTGTTGGGCCGTGACGAGGCAACTGACGGCGAACTGAGGGCGTCGTTTGAGTTCGAGGTAGAGCGGACACATCTTGATGGCTTCAGGCCGAGTGCCGAAAACCAACATAACATTTATCATTCGCCACCCATCTGCTAGCCAGCCTATCCTCCCGTCTACCCTACTCCATGCGCCCATCGGCGCCCGGAAGATCGCCCGGCGCGGGCGCGTCGGCGAGGGCGAGGTCGCGGACGATCCTGGCCGACCGGTGGCCAGGGCTCGGTCGTCCGGCCTCAAGATCATGACGCAGGATGGCGGCTTCTTCGGCCAGCCGGCGAACCTTGTCTTCTTGGGCGGACATTTGGAGCGACAACTGGAGACAGACCCCCATGAGCAAGAGGATTGCCAGGGTGAAGAGGAGGTTCGAGCCGACCTGGAAGCCGACCAGGTGTGCTACGGCGTCGAGGGCGCCCGGAAAGGTCACCAGAACGAGGCAGGCGATCCCGATCAGGGTCCACAGGAGAGCGTGTTTCTCCTTGAGCTTGCCTGATCGCAACAGCAAGAGGATCGTGGTGAGGATCGCGACCGTAATGATGCAGAAGAAGATGATGGCGCGCATTAGCCCTCGCTTCCGGTGGTAAGTGGTCGTCGGGTCAGGGCTAGCAAGAGGGCGACCAGCGAACGCGCGAGGTAAACTGCCGCTTTCAGCGGGTTGTGTGACGGTACGCCGGCCCGTCGGGTGCGCATGCTGACTGGCACCTGGGTCACGGTGAGACCTGATCGTACGGCCATCACGAGCGCGTCGACGGTGTCGCCGAGGTACTCGGCCGGATAATGACGGCAGAACTGTTGGGTCGCTCGCCGGTTGGTCGCCCGGAAGCCGCTTGTGATGTCCGTCAAAGGAGTGTGCGCGAGTCGGGAGATGATCGCCGCCAGGAGACCCATGGCCCACTTCCGCGGGCCCCGTACGGCGTAATCGCCGTGTTCCGCAAACCGGGCACCAATCGAGATGTCGGCGATGTCCAGGCCAGCCAAGACCCGGGAGATATCAGCCGGGTCGTGCTGTCCGTCCGCGTCGACGCGGATCACGTGGTGATAACCGTGGCGTTCCGCGTACTCGTACCCCGCCCGCGTGGCCCCCCCGACACCGAGGTTGAACGGCAGTCGAAGTACGGCCACCCCAGTCTGCTCGGCGGCGTCGGCGGTTCCATCCGTCGATCCGTCGTCGACAACGAGGATGTCAATGTTGGGGACTGCGGCTTGGGTTTCCGTCAAAGTCGTCGTGATCGAAGCGACCTCATTCCAGGCTGGCATGATGATAAGTGGTCGGGAACCTTCGGCCATGCGCTCTCCTGTTTTCTCTCTGCTCCCACTTTACCAGTCCGCCTGCTGCCATGTTGCGCCCGGAGGCTGCTGGAGACCTCGCGGACGTCACGCGGTGCGGTATCTTCCCGCCAGGAAAAGCAGAGTGGACACCCAGGGGGGGCGCCGCCCCTGGGGCTGCATGGGGTAGTGGCGCAGGTAATCGAGCCGACGCGCCAGGCTCTTCTGGTCAAGGAATGCGTCCACCATGGCTCGGTCATCGTCGGGTAGTCGCGATCCGACGGCCTGCCGGAAGGCCAGGGCCTGCCGGGTGACCAGCGACCGGTCTTCGCGCAGGAGACGGCCAAGGTCACGGCGGAGCCGCTTCAGCCTGGTGATCGAGTACCCAATGTCGTTGTGGTCGTGGAGGCGGTACAGGGCGTGCGGTGCGTCGTCGAACTCGACGGTGCCTAGTCCGCTGGCTAGGAGATACAGCCACCAGTCATGCATGACGGCGCCGGTTCGGATCGTCTCGGCGTACAGCGTCGCCAGTGTTGGGTTGAATGCCATCGTGTGTCCCGGGGCGATGTTCTGGAACAAGGCGCTGCGGAGCGACGGTCCCCGCGGTGCATCGTCGGTGAGGCCGATCGGGTTGAGAGAACTGTCGGTGGCCGTGGACCGCCCGCAGTACAGGGCCGGAATCCCGTCGGTGACAACCGCGAGGGCCGCTGCCGCTACCGCTGCCTTCTCGGGGCGCCACACGTCGTCCTGGTCGCAGAGCATGATCGTCCGGGCCGTCGGCGGAACTACGGCGATCAGTGCGCTGAAGGAGTCGCGCGCCCCGAGGTTGCGCCCCCGGCTGACTTCAATCGTGAGCGGCGAGAGGTCCATCGCTGAAGGAATCGACGCGGTTGAGTCGGTCGAACCGTCGTCGCGCATCATGACGTGCATCCGGTCGGCCACAGTTTGCGTACGGAGGCTCTCGAGCTGCTCGGACATGTAGTGTTCACCATTGTACGTTGACAGGAGGACGATGATATCGCGAGTCAGGCTCATGTGGTGCCTCCCTGGGGACAATCGAACGTACCGGCGGTGTCACTCTACCCGGTGTCGCCGATCTTGCCGAGTCGGTCCCGCGCCCAGCGCGGAACGCCCGTGATCATCCGCCCCACCTTGAAGCTGACGCTCCGGGTGATGCTGTCGTGGGCGTGGCGGTACTCGGCGAGGGTCTGTTCCTGTTCAGTGAATTGCCGGGACTGCTCGGCAAACTCAGCGATGAGTCGGGCGCGGGCTTGCAGGGCCGACTCATGGAGGGCACTCAACGTCGTCGTTCGTTCCTGGTCGAGTGCGATGGCGACGCGCATGATCGTGGCCGCATCGTCCCAGTCCGCCGTCGTGTAGTACGCACCGTCGCCCTCGTCGTCGAGCCCCTTCGCCAGTTCGGCCGGCAGCAGTGCCCGCCCCGAGGTCAGAAGGCAGCGTTGCGACTCGTCCAACCAGGTGTCCCGGACCAGACCTGGCGGCGCTACCTCAAGGCCGCCCGGGCGGGGATGCCGGTAGAGATAACTTCGCTCAAGAGCGCCGGCGCCAAGGAACCGGTAGTCCCGCAGTCCATGATGGCGTGGACTTGGTGTGTGGGTGGGGTTGTTGGCGTAGGCCTGTCCGGACTTGTCGACCTTGCCCCGGAACTGGGTCCACGACCGCCAGGGGTAGTGCAATACTTCGATCGCCCAGCGCGCATCGGGCTCGCCCTGGCTCGGGATGCTGACGAAGTGGTTGCCTTGCCGGACTAAGACCGCGGGATCACCGACGTGGATGGCGTCGAAGGTCGGGTGGGCGGGCAGGCCGGCGTCGTGGAGGAGCGTGTCTTCCGGGCGCTCGTCCCGCCAGACGAGGCGGCCTAGGCCGCTGCCGGTCGGGGCGGGCCGTCCGGTCATGTTGATGACGGGTACGGTGACCGCCCCGAGGGTGGCGGGGATGTGCTCAAGTGCCTCACGTAGCGCCAGAGTGCGGTCGACCGGGAGAAAGAACTCGTCGGCGTCGGCGTTGAGCACCCAGTCGGCCCAGTGTTTGCTGGCCGCGCGGCGCGCCATCTCGGTGACGAGGGCGTACTGCTTCTTGTCGTAGACCGGATATTGATGGAGTTCAACCCGTCCCGTCTTCGCGTACCGCCGGAGTATCTCGTACGTCCCATCAACAGAACCATTGTCGATAACAAGAAGCAGGACTAGTTTCACGAGATGACCGTACCGTGTCGCGCGGCCTGGTGCAAAACAAGTCTGATAGCTTATTGTCACACAAAGAGCAGGTAGGCGACGTTCCGGGAAAAACCCGTCTTCCAAAAGCCCAGACGAGCGATCATGGCGACTTTGCCACACTTGCCGAGGTGCGGGATCAGGCAGTAGTTTCGCAATAATTCGGCTTGGGCGGCGTCGAGGCGGTCGGCGTAGAGGGCCAGGAACTCGCCCGCCTGGGGATAGGTCTTGGCGATGTCGGCCTTCACCTGCGCCGGATTGACAAGGCGGCGGAGCTTGTACCTCAGCCGACGCATATCGGTCACGCCGATCTGGTTCGTGACGTGCTGGCGGTAGAGAATGGTGCAGTCATCGATGTGGCCCATGTGGCCGAAGGCAGCGGCGACGAGCGAAATCCACCAGTCGTGCATCACCATGTGTTGTGGTACCTCGGTGAGGAGATTCGCGAGTGCACGGTTGAGCATGATGGTACAGCCGGTCGCGGTGTTCTGAATGAGTTGGTCGCGTAGCGCCGTCCGGTCGTAGTCGGCAAAGGTACTGGTCCGAAACGAGGCGGAGACGGGCACCAACTGGTCGTTGACCACGGCGAGATCGCTGTGAACCAGGCAGGGTACGGTGCGGCCCCACTGGGTCTCCATCTGGGTCATCTTGGCCAGCGTCTTCGCAATCTTGTCCGGCAGCCAGACGTCGTCTTGGTCGCACAGCATGATGTAGTCGTCGCGCTGGGCCACCAGCAGCGCCATGAAGTTTTTGGCCGCACTGCCGGAGTTGACCGCGTTGACGCTCAACTCGATGAGGTGGGGATGAGCCGCGCGATAGCGCTCGAGTACCGCCAGGGTGCCATCGGTGGAGCCATCATCAGCGAGACAGATCCGGTCCGGCGGGCGGGTCTGGCTCAGCAGCGAGTCGAGTTGTTCCGCAACGTACGCCTCGCCGTTGAACGTCGCCATGAGTACCGTGATCATGCGTCAGCCGGATAATCGATTCGCGGTTCGCTGTAGACGGGGCCGATGACGTGCCGGGGCCCGCGGACGGCGAAGTAGCCGGCCTGGGGGAGGCGGTCGAGAGCGATGCCCTCCTCGTCGCGGAGGATGAGACGGACGCAGTAGTCGCCTTCGCCCAGCTGGAGGTTTGGGAACGTGAAAATGAACGGCAGGGTACCCGGCTGGCTGGGCAGGTTCCAGCCGAGCGTTTCATTCGTGTCGGCCTCAATCACCGACGTGCCCAAGTGGGTCGACTCGATCGAGACGTTCAGCGACCAGTCGGGGACGGGCTCCGGGAAGGTCACCTCGCAGTGGACATGGAGGTCGGAGCCTGGCGGCATCACCACCTGGAAGTCGGCGTCGTGCCGTGAACTCAGGGAGTCGGTGAGGTAGGTGCGAGTGATCTCGCCGCGATGGGAGGACACGCGGCTCGTGTCCTCCACGGCTTCGGCGGCCATCACCTGCTGGTAATCCCGGCGCAGTCGACCAAGGGCCACCATCGGAGTGGAGTCTTCGACTAGTCGGCCGCGTTCCAGCACGATCGCCCGGTCGCACACGTCCGCGACCTGGCCCGGCGAGTGCGACACGAGGATGATCGTACGGCCGTCGTCCCGGAACTGGCGGATCTTCTGCATGCACTTGGTTTGGAACGGCACGTCGCCGACGGCCAGCACCTCGTCAACGAGGAGGATGTCCGGATCGACGTGGACCGCCACCGAGAAGGCCAGACGGACGTACATGCCCGAGGAATAGAACTTCACCTGGGTGTCGATGAACTCGTCGATGCCGGAGAACTCGACGATGTCACTAAAGTGGCTGAGCGTTTCCGCGCGGGTCAACCCGAGCATTGAGGCGTTCAGGAAGACGTTTTCACGGCCCGACAAGTCGGGGTGGAACCCGGCACCCAGCTCGAGCAACGCGGCGATACGACCGCGGGTTTGAACGGAACCGGTGTCGGCCGCGAGGATGCCCCCGATGATCTTCAGCAACGTGGACTTGCCCGAACCGTTGGGGCCGACCAGGCCGACCGACTCACCGAGACTGATGGAGAGGCTGAGGTCTTCGACGGCCGCGAAGGTCTCGTCCTGCAGCTTTCCCTTGCGCCCGCCGACCAGTCGGTCTTTGAGGGATTTTTGTTTCTTGATCGTGAATGTCTTGTTCACGTTTTTCAGGCTGACGACTTCGACGCTCACTAGATCTCCTGGGCAAAGTTGCGCTGGAGGCGGTTGAAGACCCGCTGGGCGAGGAACAGGGCCACCAAGCCGACAGCGAGTGCCACGAGGAGGCGGTAGGCCAGGAAGGAAGGCCACGGATAGGCCGCGTCGCCGGTGTTCCACAAGACTCGCTGCGTGCCGAGCACCGCCAGCGTGATCGGGTCGGCGAGATAGATCTGTTCGACGACGCCCCCGAACAGTCCGACCAGTTGCTGTTCGGCCAGCTTCCACGGGTAGATGATGGGCGACAGGTAGAAACCGATCATGAGCGCCACCTCGGTCAGGTACTGCACGTCCCGCAGGTACACGTTCGCGGCCGACAGCAGGAGTGCCGCGGCGACCGCCCAGACGAGTACGACGGCGATGGCGAGAGGGAAGTGCAGGAAGTTGATCCCCGGGTTGATCCCGCAGGTGAACACCGCCAGGACGACGGCGATGACGAGCTGGATGCCGAAGTTGAACAGAGCCGTCCCCACGCTGGTCAGGGGGAACACTTCACGTGGCAGCGAGCTCTTGCGGACGATGCCGGCATTGACGACGATGGAAGCTGTTCCCATCGAGACGGACTCCTGGAAGAGGGACCAGATCGCCATGCCGATGTAGATGTGGACCGCAAAGAAGTCGATACCACGGGCGACGCCCAGAAACTTGCCGATCACGACGTAGTAAATCCCGAGCAACACCAGGGGCCGGGCCAGACTCCACAACAACCCCAACGCGGAGTCTTTGTACTTGGCCCTGATCTCTCGGCGCACGAGTAGGTTCAACAACTCGCGCCGATGCCAGAGTTCGGCAAGGGACTGCGCAAAACCGTGTAGCATGCCCTGCCGGGGGCTCATGTCTCTCAACGGTTCGAGAGCCACCCGTGCGGCACGATCGCGAGCCTCACTCAATCCTGCTAACCACCTTCCTCGGCATGCTCCGAACTGCTCCGGGCATGGCCACCCCACAAGTATAGGGGTGGTGCGACGTCACCGCCTCTATACCTTGCCGTATTCCGAGTGGGCTAAACTAGCCAACAGAGGACAAAGAAGAGGTGATGCGACGCATATGACGGTCAGACAACTTGTGGGAGCGCTATTTCCCAGCTACACCCGCCGTGGGAGAGCCCTGCGACAGATGATAGCAAAAACGAAACTAGTCCCCGGTGTGGCCGGATTCCAGGCGTACGAGGACTACATCAGCGGGATCGAACCGGGTTCGTTCTTTTTGCCAGTGGCGTCACCCGCGACCGACGGGAAACTGCTTATCAGCGTCATTGTTCCGTTCTTCAACACTCCGGACAAGTACCTCGTACCACTGTTGGACTCACTGACCTCCCAGTCGTTCTCCGACTGGGAACTCATCATGGCCGACTCGTCGACCGACGAGGCACGGGCGCGGGTGATCGAGGACTACTCGCACCGGGACGGGCGTTTTCAGTACCTGCGACTGGCGGAGAACACGGGGATTGCGGGTAACACCAACCAAGCACTGGTCCACGTCACAGGAACGTACGTCGCGTTCGCCGATCATGACGACACGTTGAGCCCCCACGCTCTCAACGAGGTGGCGATCGCGATCACGGAACACCCAGGTGCTGACATCCTCTACAGCGACGAGGATGCGATCAGCGACGATGGCCTGCTCCGCAAACGGCCATTCTTCAAACCGGCCTGGTCGCCGCACATGTTCCTCGAGATGAACTACACGAATCACCTGTCGGTGATCCGGACCGATCTCGTCCGCGAGGTGGGCGGTCTGCGGCCGCAGATGGACGGCGCCCAGGACTACGACCTTCTCTTGCGACTCCACGGCCGCGATGTGAAGCGGGAGGTCATTCACATCCCGAAAATCCTGTACCACTGGCGCGAGGCGGAACAGTCGACGTCGCGGGACGTGTCGCACAAGGAGTACGTGCTCGACGCGGGGATACAGGCGCTGTTGGAACACCTGGACCGGCTCGGGGTGGATAACGACGGGGTCGATCCCGCGGTGGGCCGGCCTGGTTGGTACCGCATTCGCCCGCGGCAGCGGTGTCGGGCCGAGGTCGTCGTGATGGTGGCCGAGGATGAGACGGTCAACAAGCATTTTGCTCACCTCCTGCAGCAACGAACCCATTGTGAGTGGGTGACGCCGGTCTTCACCTGCCTTAGTCCGGACAGCAATCTGCAGGAACACGAGCGGGGGCGGGACGAGGACGTGCTGGTGATCATCCGGGCGATGTACCTGCCGGAGGAAGCGACGTGGCTTGATGACCTTGCCGGTGTTCTCGCGTTGCCGGACACCGCGGCTGTGGCCCCCTTGCTGGTCCAGGATACCGGATCGTGTCTGTACGAGGCGGGCTACGTGGACGTCGGGGGCGCGCTCCGACCCCTGTTCCCGGGCGCCGACCTCCAGGAAGACGGGGTGGTCGGGCCCGTTGACCTGGTCCGGGACGTGGACGGACTCTCGTCGCAGGTGATCGCCTTTTCGCGGTCATCGTCCCAGGCCGCGCTCACCGCCTCAGGCGTGATCGATGGACGGGGGTGCGATGGTCGTCTCGTTCTGTGGGGACATCTGCGCTTCGCCGCCCGGCGGGTGCCGTACCGTAATCGGTACCTTAATGACAATGTTGCATTGTTGGGATCAAAGGTGGTCCTCCGGACCGAACCGAGGAGAAGGCACTGATGGAAACGGTCGCGTACGTCATAGTGACGTGGAACAATGCAGACATTATCGCGGGCTGCCTCGATGCGATCGTAGCCCAGACCGGCGTCGATCCGGAGATCTTTGTGCTGGACAACGCGTCGTCGGACGCCACCGTGGAGGTCGTACGGCAGTATCCGGGCGTTCACCTCACCGAGTCGGACAAGAACCTCGGGTTTGCGCGCGGGAACAACGTTCTCATCGAACGGGTGTTGGCGGAGTCAACCGCGCCGTGGGTCGCGCTGATCAATTCGGATGCGGTCATTGTCCCCGAGTGGACGAGCCGCCTCGTCGAATTCGCGCAGGGCCGCGATCACGTCGCGGCGTTGCAGGGTCTGACGCTGGACTTCTATGACCACGACGTGGTTGATTCCCAGCATATTTTCGTGTCCAGGCGACTGCAGGGGAACCAGTATGGTTGCCGGGAGCAGGTGGATCTTCTCTCATACTACCCGCGTAAGGTTTTCGGAGTGAACGCGGCGGCGGCGCTGTACAGCCGCGCGTTTATCGAGCAGCAGCCGGACCCCGACTCGTCTTTCTTCGACGAGCGGTTCTACATGTACTACGAGGATGTGGATGTGGCCTGCCGGGCGCTCGTCGCGGGCTGGGACGCTTTTTTTGTGCCGGGCGCCATCGCCTACCACATGGGCTCAGTCAGTTCAAAGAAGCGGGCGAACATCTACCCAGTCGTCATGACCGCCCGGAACCAAGCGGCGGTGGCCTACAAGAATCTGTCGTGGCGCATCATTCTACGGTCGCTACCCTTCGTGTTCGCGGGAGTCAAAGACTTCGTCCGCCAGGCTAAGCACGATTTCGGGCCGGCCGGAGCGCGCCGGGTGATGCGCGCGTACATTGCTGGCGTGTTCCGCCTACCGCTTTATGCGCGCTCGCGGCGAGCCATTCGGTCGGCTACGCTTGTTGACCAGGGTTACCTGTACGCCATCATGCAAAACGATGGGATACGGGGGTGAGAGGACGGGAGAGGACCTTGACTCACGCACGCCGGCCACAGGTTAAGACCTGGGTGTTAGGCCATGTACGAGCGATACTGGTTGCCACACTTGCCGTGGTCGGCGGGCTCGGGGTCGTCTACGCCTGGGCGTCGGCCTCACCGAGCGGGGCCTCTCCAGATGATGATTTCCACCAGGCGAGCATCTGGTGCCCCCGAATGATTGACGGGTCCTGCGCCACCCGGGTCGAGGCGGAGGGGCAGGTGAGTGTCGAGGTCCCCGTCCAGGTGGCGGACTCGTCGTGTTACCGGTTTGTGTCGGGGGCATCCGGGTCCTGCGTTTCAGCTTTGCCTGGTGGGACGACGTGGACCGGGCGGGTTGACGACGGGCAGTATCCGGGTGGCTATTACGTTGTCATGCACCTGTTGGTCGGGCCTGATGTGTACCAGTCAATCGTCGCGATGCGGATAGTCAACGGTTGTCTCGCGATCCTGCTCATTGGCGCGGTGGTGGTGAGTCTCGCCGCCCCTGGTCGTCGGCTGGTAGCCTACGCAGCGTTACCCGTGTGCGTGCCGTTGATGGTCTACCTGGTCGCCTCGGTGAACCCGAGCGGCTGGGCGATCACGGGGGTGCTCGTGGCGTGGTTTGGGACGTATGCGGCCGCGTCGGCGACGTCCCGCTGGCGGGAGGTCGTCGCGGTGGTCGCCGTCGTACTCGGCGCGGCGATGGCGGCGTCGGCGCGGGCGGACGCCGGGGCGTTTCTCGTCGTGGCAGCGCTCACGGTCTCTCTCCTGAACTGGACGCAACTCCGGGCCAAACCATGGAAACTCGCACTCCCGGTCGTGACCAGCCTGTTCGGCGTCGTCGGTTTCTTGTCGGCGACGCAGTCACAGGCGCTCGAGTCGGGGATGGACATGAGTCCAGACTATGCGGGCGGGGACTGGGCCTTGTTCATGGGCAATGTCCTCAACCTCCCGCGTCTCCTGATCGACTACACCGCGGCCGTGATGGGGCTGAACTGGGTCGACACTCCGATGCCGCCACTTGTCTGGGTTCCCGTGGTGGTCGTGTCATTGGCGCTGCTGTTCCTTGGCTTGGGGTCAATGGAATGGCGGAAGGGACTCGCCCTCGCCGCTGTCACTCTGGTGTACATCGGGCTGCCGCTCTATCTGCTTCAGCGAAGTGGGTACCATGTCGGCGAGAGTGTGCAACCGCGCTACCTCGTCCCGCTCCTTCCCCTCCTGGTGGCGTTGGCTTTGTGGCGCCCCCGACAAGGGGGTGCGTCCAGGCTGTCCGCTGTGCAAACATCGGTCGTGTTCGGGTGTCTCACCGTGGCCCACGCCGTGGCTTTGCACACCCAAATTCGTCGGTTCACGGTGGGGTTGGACGTCTTTCTGGCGAACCTTGATCACACGATCGAGTGGTGGCACACCGGGCCGTCGCCAATGGTGACCTGGGTCATCGGGAGCCTGGGCTTTGCTGCGCTGGCGTCCGTCCTGTTCCTGGTTGGCCGCGCCGAGACGGATGACATGCAAGTTGGAACTGGCTCCGGCGCGCGCGTGACGCCCGAGCTGGCGGCGTGACCGGGGAAGTCAAAGCGGTCGTTCGGGTCAGCAGGGGTACCCCGCCGGGTTCCCGGACTGCCAGGCCCACGCGTCCTGGCAGGCCTGGGCGATGGTCTTCTCTGCTGTCCAGCCGAGTTCGCACCTTGCTTTGGCCGGGGTGCAGTAGGTCGAGGCCAGATCGCCCGGCCGCCGGGCGGTGATCTCGTACGGAATGGCCTTGCCGCAGGCCGTTTCGAAGGCCCGGATGAGTTCGAGTACGGACGTACCCCGCCCGGTACCCAGGTTGTACACCGCCACCCCCGGCGTCACGTGGTCCAGGGCCGCGACGTGGCCCAACGCCAGATCGACGACGTGGATGTAGTCACGTACCCCGGTACCGTCCGGGGTGTCGTAGTCGTCGCCGAACACCTGGACGTGGTCCCGGCGCCCCGCGGCGACCTGGGCGACGAACGGCATGAGGTTGTTGGGGATCCCCGCGGGGTCCTCGCCGATGAGGCCCGACGCGTGGGCGCCGACCGGGTTGAAGTACCGCAGCAGCGTGATCTCCCAGGCCGGATCGGCCACCGCGGCATCGCGCAGGATCTGTTCGATCATGAACTTCGTCCAGCCGTACGGGTTGGCGATGCCGACGCCGACCCGGCTCGCCTCGGTCAGCGGCAACGCCTCGGGCTCACCGTACACCGTGGCGGACGAGCTGAAGATGAGCTTGTGGACCCCCGCTTCGGCCATGACGGCCAGCAAGGACAGGGTGGAGTTAATGTTCGTATCGTAGTAGCGCCGGGGTTGCGCGACCGACTCACCCACGGCCTTCAGCCCGGCCAGGTGGATGACCGCCTCCGGCCGCTCGGCCGCGAAGATCCGCCACAAGGCGGCGGCGTTGCGAACATCGGTCTCGTGAAAGGCGATGGTGTGGCCGGTAATCGTCTCGACCCGGTCGATCGCGGAGCGGCGAGAGTTGGTGAGGTCGTCGACCACAATGACGTCGTGGCCCCGCGTCGCGAGTTCGACGCCGATGTGGGTGCCAATGTACCCGGCACCGCCGGTGAGCAAGATACGCATGGCGTCAAGTCTATCGGGCTGCTGGCTCGTGGGGGCCGGAGAATGAGATAGACTCGTTGCCACGAGCAGGAAAGGAACGCCATGAGCGCGATTACGGACATTCTGGGGCAGCTTCCCCTGGGGCAACTCGCCGAGCAACTCGGTGTGAGCGAGACGGAGACGAAGACCGCCTCGACCTCGGTCATCACGTCCTTGCTGGGCGGGCTGACGGCCAACGCCCAGGAGAAGGACGGGGAGGCCTCGCTCGCCGGCGCCCTGACGAAGCACGCGTCGAAGGGGGCCGCCAACGCGAAGAGCGGCGTGAAGCTCGGTGACATCGATGTCGCCGACGGCAAGAAGATCGTCGAGCATGCTCTGGGGACGAGTACGACCACGTCCGCCGAGGCGCTGGCCGCGAAGACGGGGAATGACCAGTCGCTCATCCAAAAGTTGCTGCCGACGCTCGCTCCCGTCGTACTCGGTTACGTCGCCAACCAGGCCCTGTCGGGCAAGTCGGACAAGGCCGGCCAAGCTGACAAGGACGATAGCAGTTCCGGGGGCTTGGGCGCCGTCATCGGCGGGCTGCTCGGAGGCTCCTCTGCCAGCGGGCTGGGGTCCATGCTCGGCGGGTTGCTTGGCGGGGCCCTGAACAATCAGGACCAGGCCAAGAAGGCGCAGCAGTCGTCAGGCGGAGTCCTGGGCGGTCTGCTTGACGCCATCTTCTGACGGGACATTGTCGTACCAAATCTCTTTGACTGAAACGCGGGTTGGGCCAAGAATTCACTGAAAGATTCCTAAAAACGGTAGCCAATTCTCGGGAAAGATGATAGCCTTCCACTGTCAGCGAATCGGACCTGGGGTACTTGGCCGGGACGCGGAACCAAATCGTGAAGAGCTGGAGCTTTCCCCGTTGCTTTAGCTCGTCCGATGAGAATCGGATTATCCCACCCCAGATGGTGGCGGTTTCCCCAAGCCGCCACCATCGCTATTTGTGGGGCGGGCCGGCGCTCCGTAAGGTTAGGGATATGACTGTTTCAGAACAACTGCTCGCCGACCTCCGCTCGCTGGTGGCGATTCCCTCCATCGGCGCCCTGCCGCAGCACGCGGCCGATCTGCGGACCTCCGCCGAGACCATCGCGGCGCTGCTCGCCGATGTCGGCTGTCCGGACGTCCGGATCGTGGACGGCCCGTGTGCGCCAGCGGTCATTGGCCGCTTCCCGGCGCCGGAGGGCCAGCCGACGATCTGCTTCTACAGCCACCACGATGTCCAGCCCATCGGTGACCCGGCCGACTGGTCGTACCCGCCCCTCGAGGTCACGGTCGTCGGCGACCGGGTGTACGGCCGCGGTGCGGCGGATGACAAGGGCGGGGTCGTTGTCCACCTGGCGACCCTGCGGGAGTTCGGGGGCCGCCCGCCCGTCGGGGTCACCGTCTTCATCGAGGGGGAGGAGGAGATCGGCTCGCCCCACACCCTCGAGTTCCTCCGCGAGCACGGCCATCTGATCGAGGCCGATGCGTACGTGATCCTCGACGCCGGCAACTGGGCGCCGGGCGAGCCCGCCTTCACCACGACCCTGCGCGGGGTCTGCGACGCCGTCATCGAGGTCCAAACCCTCGACCACGCCCTGCACTCGGGGCAGTTCGGCGGCGTCGCCCCGGATGCCCTCACGACGCTGTGCCGCCTGCTCGCGACCCTGCACACCGCGGTCGGTGACGTGGCTGTCGCAGGCCTGCGCACCTCCCACCACTTCGACATCGACTACACCTCGGAGTCCATCCGGCGGGAGGCGGGCCTGTTGGACGGTGTGGCGGAGCTGGGGAGCGGATCGATCGCCGACCGCCTGTGGGCCAAACCGTCGGTCACCGTCATCGGGCTCGACACGGTGAGCGTCGAGGAGTCCTCGAACACGCTCATCCCCACGGCGCGGGCCCGCGTCAGCCTCCGCGTACCCCCGGGCATGCTGGCGGCGGAAGCCCTCGACGCGCTCGTGGCCCACTGTGAGACGCACGCGCCCTGGGGCGCGCACGTCCGGGTCACCCGCGGCAGTTGCGGCAACCCGGGCGAGGTACCCACCGACGGCCCGCTCGTCGGCCATGGTTTGGCCGCGTACGAGTCGGCCTTCGGCCGCCCGCCGGTCTTCATCGGCCAGGGCGGGGCGATCCCCCTGGTCGGCGAGCTGCACGAGCACTTCCCCGCCGCGGAGTTCCTCGTGACGGGTATCGCCGATCCGGACTCCCGCATGCACGCCCCCAACGAGTCGGTGAGTCTTAGCGACCTCGTCAAGACGGTGGCCGCCCAGGCCGCCTTCCTGAGAGCGGCGGCCTGCTAGGCCGAGCCGGTAAGATGGCACTGTGACGATTGACATGCCGGCGTGGGGCGACCAGCCGAAAGACGAGTGCGGGGTTTTCGGGGTGTGGGCGCCGGGGGAGGAGGTGTCCAACCTCACGTTCTTCGGCCTGTTCGCGCTGCAGCACCGCGGCCAG
>JAIRVA010000188.1 GCA_031254155.1 Propionibacteriaceae bacterium | reverse complement strand
GGTCTCGCTCGACGTCCGCGCCCGGCGGCAGGTCGAGGCCGACGCGTCCAAACCGCGCGCGACCGCCCGCTGGGTCACGATCATCACGGCAACAGTCCTGGGCGCGCTGTTTTTCACGGGCCAGTACGTCGAGCCGTACAAGACCGGGCTCGGCCAACTCCTCCTGTTCGCGTTGCTGGGGGCGTACGGGGCGGTCCTCGTGTGGATGAAACGCCTAGCCACCTCGCCCACGACGGTCCGCTATCTGGGCCAGCCCGGCGGCCCTGGCCAAAGCCAGCCCGAAACTTGGTCGAGTTTGACTGAGAAACTGCCCGTCTTTCCCGCGGGAGGCCGGCCATGAGCGGCATCGGGTGGGTCATCGTCGCCGGGGTGCTCGTCGGGGCCGGGCTGTGGCTCGTCATCGACCGCTTCGTCCCCGCGTACCCGAACCTCGCCCAGGCCCTCGCCCGGCTGAGCCCGCTGGCACCGCCGCCCAGCCCCACGCGGCCCCGCGGGTGGGAGGCCATCGGCGACTGGGGGCTCGCGAAGCTGCCCGAGCGTCTCCGCCCGATCCCGGTCAAGGACCTCGCCCTGCTGCGGATCACGCCGGCCGGGTTCCTCGCCCGGAAGATGACGTACGCGCTTGTCGGACTGCTCTTTCCCGGGGTACTGACGACGTGTCTGCGCCTCCTGGGCATCCGCCTCCCGGTCCTCGCACCCGCCCTCGTGAGCCTGGTTCTCGCCGGCGTGGGCTTTCTCCTGCCCGACCTGGACATCCGGGCGAAGGCGGCGAAGGCGCGGGCCGAGTTCACCCGGACCCTGGCCTGCTACGTCGACCTGGTGGCCCTGGAGCGGTCGTGCGGTTCGGGTACGAAGCAGGCGCTCGACACGGCGGCGCGGACCGGCGACTCGTGGGTGTTCGTCCGGCTCCGCGAGGCGCTGGACCGCGGGACGTGGGCGGGGGTGAACGGCTGGGACTCGCTCAGCGGGCTCGCGGACGACCTGGACCTGTCCGACCTCGCCGACGTGGCCGACATTGTACGGTTGTCCGGCACCGAGGGGGCCGGCATCTACCGTATCCTCCGCGCCAAGTCGCGCAGCCTGCGCGAAGGGCTCTTGCTCACCGATGTGACAAGGGCCAACGAGACCAACGAGAAGATGAGCCTGCCCGTCAGCGTGCTCGGGATCGTCTTTCTCGCCATTCTCATCGGACCAGCCCTGCTCTCCATGCTGGGCACGCTGTAAAGACATTGCGAGGACACTGCAAGGAAAGGAACAACAATGAGAGATATGTGTACCGGTTGGTGGTGCCGGGGCTGGGCCTGGCTCCGGACCCGCCCCCAACCCGAGAAAGGCTCAGTGACAATGGAAAACGTGATCTGGGCCCTGGCGGTCATCGCCATCGCCGCGATCGTGGTCGCGGCCATTACGGCCTACGTGACCCGGCAGTCCGCGGGGCTGCTCGGGTGACGACCGGGGTTGGTACCGGTCGCGCGCGGGCGGGGCCGGCCGCGAGGTTGATCCGCACTCGCCGGGGGTGGCGCCGGGGACTCACGGCGGGCTGGGGGCCGACGGAGTCGGGCTCGGTGTCGGTGGAAGCGGTGATCCTCGTACCGCTCTTCCTCGTGGTCCTATTTACCATTCTACAAGCCAGTTTGTGGGTCCACGCCTCGGCGGTGGCCCAGGCCGCGGCGCAGGACGGCGTCCGGGCGGGGACGGCGGTCGGGGGCAGCGCGGTCGCCGGCTCGACGGTGGCCGAGTCGATCCTCGCCCAACGGACCGTTGGCGAGGGCTGGGTCGTGACGACGGAGAGTACGGGTACGGGACTCACGATCGCCATCGTGGGGCAGTCGACCACGATCGTACCGGGCCTGGTCCTCACCGTCCGCGAGTCCGCCACCCTGCCTTGGGAGGGCCGATGAAACCCCCACGTGTCCGCCCAACCCGCCCCGCCGGGTTGGAACCGCCCGATCCGCCCACCCGGGACCCCGCGTGGCACCCCGGACGAACCGCGCGGGCATCCGCAGGGTCGATCTCCATTGAAGCGGTCCTCGTCATCCCGGCGTTCGTCCTCTTCCTGGTCCTGATCATCGCGATTGGCCGGGTGGCGATGGTCCGGGAGGATCTGGGAGCGGCGGCGGTGAACGGTACCCGGATTGCCTCGCTGACAACCGGGAGCGCGGCCGCCGAGACGGCGGCGCGCGAGGCGGTCACGGCTCAGCTCGCCCGGGAGGGTACGACCTGCCTCACCCTCGACATCGGCGTCGACACGACCGCCCTCGACCGGCCGCCCGGCGAGCCCGGCACCGTCACTACGACCATCGGCTGCGACGTCCCCCTCGCCGACCTCCTCGTCCCCGGCCTCCCCGGCCACTGGGTGATCCGGGCCAGTTACAGTACGCCCATCGACACCTACACCAACCGGTGAGCGTTTGCCGCCCGCACCACCTCCGCGTCAACTGCCCAAGTTCTGTCGGGCCTTCGGGCGATTCGGGCGCCACAACTTGGGCAGTTGGCGGTGTACCCGTCGAAACCCCGGTCTCACGCCCAAGTTGTGTCGATGAGGGGCGGGCCGGGAGGCGGGGGAGACGGGGTACGGGACTGCGCTCTCGGCCTTCGTTGCTGTGCTCGCGCTACGCGCTCAACCGCTGCCTCGGCCTCAGCATACGAGCTGCGCTCGTCTGCCTTCGGCCTTCGTTGCGGTAAACTCCGGGGGAGGAAAGGGGATGTATGACGTTATCACTCATCGTTTTGGCTGCGGGGCTGGGTAGCCGGTTCGGCGGGATCAAACAAATGGCGGCGGTGGACGAGGCGGGGCACTCGCTGATCGACTACTCCGTTTACGATGCCCAGCGGGCCGGGTTCGACCGGATCGTCTGCGTCGTCACGCCCCAGTTGGAGCCCGAGTTCCACGAGCGGATCGGCCGGCACATCGCCCGCCACGTGGACCTTGCCTACGCCCACCAGACGCTGGATCTCCTGCCGCCCGGCCACGTCGTACCGCCCGCTCGCGTCAAGCCGTGGGGAACCGCCCACGCCGTACTTTCCGCGTTGCCCCAGGTTAACGGGGATTTCGCGACGATCAATGCCGACGACTTCTACGGCAGTGACGCCTACCGCGTCATGGCGGACTTCCTCCGTACCCCCGCGCCGGACCACGCGCTGGTGGGCTACCGGCTCGACAGTACGTTGTCCGCCAACGGTACCGTCTCCCGCGGCGTCTGCGCCGTGGCCGACGGCCGCCTCGCTGGAATCGTGGAGCACACCGCCCTGAAACCCACGCCGGGCGGCGCCACCGACGAAGCGGGTACGTTCATTCCGGGCGACGCCAGCGTCTCGCTCAACTTCTGGGGCTTCCGCGCGAGCGCCGCCGCCGCCTTCCGCGACGGTTTCCCGGCCTTCCTCGACCGCCCCGGCGCCGCCACGGCCGAGTTCTTCCTGCCCGACGTCGCCGCCACGCTCATCCCGTCGGTCCGGGTCCTGCCGACCACGAGTACGTGGCTCGGGATCACGTACGCCGACGACCTGGCGCTCGTCCGCTGTCACCTCGCGGAGCTTGTCGCGACCGGCTACTATCCGGCGGTGCTGTGGCCGTGACGGACGCCCCCGCGCTCGCCCAGGCGTCCCGGTTCGCCACGGCGGCCCCGGCCGTCGACGCCCGCCGGTTCGGTTCCGGGCATGTCAACGCCACGTACCTCATCACGGACGCGGGCGGTCGGCGGTACGTCCTCCAGCGCATCAACACGTTCGCCTTTCGCCACCCCGCGCACGTGATGGAGAACATTGTCAAGGTGACCTCGGCGATGGCCGCCCAGATCCCCGATCCCCGGCGCCGCCTCACCCTCGTACCCACCCGTGACGGCGCCTGGTGGACGACCGCGGGCGACGACTGGTGGCGGTTGTACGATTTCATCCCGGATTCCACCGAGTTGGCGGAACCCGTGGCCGCGGAAGAGTACGCCCTAGTCGGGCGGGCTTTCGGCGAGTTCCTCGTCCAGATGGCCGCCGTCGACGCGGCCGAGTTGCACGTCACCATTCCCCACTACCACGACGAGTGGTTGTACATGGCCAAGCTCAAGGCCGTCGTGGCCGCCGATCCCAGGGGCCGGGTGGCGGAAATGGCCGCCGACATTGAGCGCGTCCTCGCGTTTGAGGAAGTCAGCCACGCTTTCGAGCGTACGACGATGCCGCTTCGGGTGACCCACAACGACGCGAAGCTCTCCAACGTCCTCGTCGATGTCACCACCCGGCAACCCCTTTGCGTGGTCGACCTCGACACCGTCCAACCGGGCTACGCGGCCAACGACTTCGGCGACATCATCCGCTCCTGCGCGACGACCGCCCCCGAGTCCGAACCCGACGCCACCCGGGTCAGGTTCGCCCCGGAGCGGTTCGAGGCGTGCGTCCGGGGGTACCTCGGGGCGTGCGGCACCGTACTCGAACCCAGCGAAATCGCGAACCTGGCCCAGGGCGCCCGGCTGATGACCCTGGAAACCTCGCTGCGCTTCCTCATCGACTACCTCGAGGGCGACCTTTTTTACCACATCGACTACCCCGTCCAGAACCGCGACCGCGCCCGTAACCAAGCCGCGCTGCTCACCGACCTGGACCGCCACTACGACGCGATGTGCGCCGTGATCGCCGGGATCGCCAGCTGAGCCGGACCGCGCGGACGGTACGGCAAAACCTGCGCGCGGAGACTAGTAAAAGGTGCGCATTTGGTATAGTAAGGCGCAGGAGGTTGTGATGGCCTACGTACCCCGAATTCTTGACGAGCTGTTGGATGAGGTGCAGCCGTCCTTGCGTGCCACGTCGATTTACGGGGCGAAGGGCGTCGGCAAGACGGCGACCGCCCGTCAGCGGGCGCGGTCGGTACTGGAACTGGACCAGGAAATCGACCGCCAACGCTTGCTGGCCGACCCGGACCTGATCCGTACCCTCCCCGGGCCGCTGCTGATCGATGAGTGGCAGCGGTGGCCGGAGTCGTGGGACAGGGTCCGGCGGGCGGTGGACGAGGGCGCGGACCGCGGACGGTTCCTGCTCACGGGTAGTTCGGCGCCGCGCGGGGCGACGGTCCACTCGGGCGCGGGCCGGATCGTGGGTCTGCGACTGCGCCCGATGTGTCTGTCGGAGCGAGGGTTTGACACTCCGACGGTCGGTCTGCGGGCTTTGCTCGCCGGTACGGCGGACATCGGGGGTGCGACCAACCGGAAACTGGCCGACTACGTGACGGAGATCGTGGCCTCCGGCCTGCCGGGAGTACGCGACGAGCCGACGGAACGACTCCGGCGCCTGGCCCTCGACACCTACATCGACAACCTTGTTCACAAGGAGTTTGCCGAGGCGGGGTTTCCGGTGCGCCGTCCCGAGGCGTTGCGCGCTTGGCTCGCCGCGTACGGTGCGGCAACATCGACAACGACAAAGTACTCAGAGATCCTGGATGCGGCGACGCCGAACCAAGGGGAAAAGCCCGCCAAAGCGACCACCTTGACCTACCGAGATGCCCTTGCGGGCTTGTGGTTGCTGGACCCGACACCGGCCTGGCTGCCTACCGACAACCCGTTGGCCCGTCTCGGCCAAGCGGCGAAGCACCAACTCGCCGATCCGGGGTTGGCCGCCAGGCTGCTGAATCTGGACTCGGCGGCGCTCATGGGTGCCCGCGGCGGGAGCATGCTCGGAGCGTTGTTCGAGTCGCTCGTCACGCTGGGAGTCCAGGCCGCGGCACCGTTGGCGGAGGCGCGTGTGTACCACCTGCGGGACCGCGACGGCCGTCACGAGGTCGACCTCATCGTGGAGGGTCCGGCAGCTCGAGTTGTCGCACTCGAAGTGAAGCTTACTGCGACCCCCGGCGACCGCGATGTCGCCCACCTGTTGTGGCTGAAGCAGCAATTGGGGGACCGTCTAGCAGATATGGCAGTGGTGACTACGGGCCGCTACGCGTACCGGCGGCCCGACGGGGTCGCGGTTGTCCCCGCTGCCCTCCTGGGGGCGTGACCTCGTGTCACCACTGTGATACTGTGAAACTGTGAAAAACCTCACGCTCAGTGTGACCGATGACGTGTACCGCCAGGCCCGGGTCAGAGCCGCCGAGACGGGCAGCTCTGTCAGTGCCATGGTCACCGCCTACTTGCGTTCGCTCAGCGCGGAGGACACGGAGTTCGAGCGACTAGCTGCGTTGCAGCGGCGGACGGTCGCGACCATTCGGGGGTTCTCGGCCCGCAACCGGCTCGACAGGGAAGCGGTGCACGACCGTGCGCTTCGTTGACACGAACGTTCTGCTGTACGCGATCTCGACCGATCCGGGTGAGGCCGAGAAGGCCGGATTGGCCCAAGCCATCTTGGAATGTTCGGATCTGGCACTGTCCGTCCAGGTGCTCCAGGAGTTCTACGTCCAGGCCACCCGGGCGGGTCGCCCCGACGCGTTGACCCACCAGCAGGCCGCCGACCTGGTGGAGGCGTTCACTCGCTTCGCGGTCCAGGCCACCACCTGGCCGCTCGTCCGCCGCGCGCTGGTGACCCGAGCCAGGTTTGGCTTGTCGTACTGGGATAGCGCCATCATCGAAGCGGCCCGCGCACTTGGCTGTCGCGAGGTACTCTCCGAAGACTTGAGCCACGAGCAGGACTACGACGGTGTGACCGTTGTCAACCCGTTCGCCCAAGGGGCGTGACATGGTTCCCCCCGGCTTGAAAACTGCTTCTGACTACGCCTGGCGCTTTCTGGTGGTCGTGGCCGCGCTGGCGGTCGTCTGGCTCGGGCTGGCGTACTTTTCCACCGTGAGCGTACCGGTGGCCGTCGCCCTCCTGCTCACCGCCCTGCTCGGCCTGCCCGCGACCTGGCTGAAGTCCAAGCGGTTCCGGCCCGCCGCCGCGACGGCGACCACCATGGGCCTGGTCACGGTGTTCATCGGGGCGGTCGGGGTCCTGATCGGAACCACCATCGCGTCGCAGTGGCGCGATCTCGGCGACCAGTTCACCGCGGCCGCGGACACCCTCGCCGACGGGCTCGCGACCGGGCCGCTGCACGTCGGCTCATCGGCGCTCGCGGGGTACGTGGACACGGTGATGACCTGGGCCAAGGGCTCGGTGTCCGATCTCGCGGGGTGGGCCGCGCAGGCCGGCGTCGGCGTGGGGCGGTTCGTGGCCGGCGCCGCGATCACCCTGTTGTCGACCGCCTTCTTCCTCACCTCGGGGCGCCGGCTCTGGGGTTCGGCCAGCCGTCTCCTCCCCGGCCAGTACCGTGACCGCGCCGACCACGCCGCCCTCGCGGGCTGGAACGCCCTGCAGTCGTACGTGAAAGCCCAAGTCATCGTGGCCTTTATCGATGCCATGGGCATCTTCATCGGCGCACTTGTCCTCCGTGTGCCCATGGCCTTCGCCCTGCTCGCCTTCACCTTCATCACGGCGTTCATCCCGGTCGTCGGCGCGGTCCTCGCCGGCTGTCTCGCCGCCGCCCTCGCGTTCGTCTCCGGCGGCTGGGTGAGCGCCGTGATCATGATCGCGGTCACCGTCCTCGTGGTCGAAATCGAGGGCCACTTCCTCCAGCCGCTGCTGCTCGGGAAGGCGGCCAAGCTCCACCCGCTCGCCGTCCTCCTCGGCCTGGCCGCGGGCGCCACGATCGCCGGCATCGTCGGGGCCCTGCTCGTCATCCCCGTCCTGGCTTTTGCTTTCGCGTTCTTGAAGGCTCTGAAGGAGGAAGGTACGGGGGGTACGACCGGCGCGGAGGTTGTCCACACCCCGCCCGTGGCCGGGCGTACCGGCGCTGATCTGGAATAATGACTTTCATGCGTGCTTACAACTTCTCCGCCGGCCCGGCGATGCTGCCTTTGGAAGTGCTCGAACGAGCGCAATCAGAACTGACCGACTGGCGTTCCGGCATGTCGGTCATGGAGGTGTCCCACCGCGGGAAAGACTTCGTCGCCTGTGCGGCGGCGGCGGAAGCGTCGCTCCGCGAGGTGCTCGCCGTACCGGACAATTACAAGGTCCTCTTCCTGCAGGGCGGCGCGAGCGGGCAGTTCGACGCCATCCCGTTGAACCTGACCGCGCCGGGCGACACCGTCGACTTCTTCAACACCGGCCAGTGGTCGAAGAAGGCCATCGCCGCCTCCACCCGCCAGGGGCTCACCACGAACGTGATCGCCGACGAGGCGGCGAGCCGGTACACCACCGTACCCGCCCCCGGGTCGTACACCCCGACGCCCGGCGCCACGTACCTCCACTACACGCCCAACGAAACCATCGGCGGCGTCGAGTTCACCGACATCCCTAAGACCGAGGCACTGCTGGTTGCCGACGGTTCGTCGATGCTGCTGTCCAAGCCGATGGACATCTCCCAGTTCGGCGTCGTCTACGGCGGGGCGCAGAAGAACATGGGCATTGCCGGGCTGGTCGTCGTACTCGTACGGGAAGACCTGCTCGGCCGCGCGCGTCCCTCGACGCCCGAAGTCTTCAACTGGACTGCCCAGGCCAAGGCCGACTCGATGCTCAACACCCCGCCGACCTTCAGCATCTACCTGCTCGGGCTCATGCTCGACTGGATCAAGGCGGCTGGCGGGCTCACCGCGATGGCCGGGCGCAACGCGGCCAAGGCGGGCGCGCTCTACGCCGCGATCGACGGCAGCGAGTTCTACTCCAACCCGGTGGCCGTGGACGCCCGGTCGCGCATGAACGTACCGTTTATCCTGGCCAACCCGGATTTGGACAAGGAGTTCCTGGTGGGGGCCGAGGCGGCGGGCCTCACCAACCTCGAAGGCCACCGCAGCGTGGGCGGGATGCGCGCGAGCCTGTACAACGCCATGCCGCAGGCCGGCGTCCAGGCGCTCATCGACTACATGACCACGTTCGCCGCGCAGAAGGGCTAGACCATGACCTACCGCATCAAGACGCTCAACGCGATCAGCCCGGTCGGGCTGGCGGAACTGCCGAAGGAGTCGTACGAGGTGGGTACGGACGTCGCGCCCGCCGACGCCCTGTTGCTCCGCTCCGCGAACCTGCACGGGGTCGCGATCCCGGCCTCGGTCAAGGCCGTCGCGCGGGCCGGGGCGGGTACGAACAACATCCCCATCGCCGACTACTCGGCCCGGGGGATCCCGGTTTTCAACACCCCGGGGGCCAACGCCAACGCGGTGAAAGAGCTTGTCATCGCGGCCTTCTACCTGGCGGCACGCAATATCGTCCCGGCGGCGGTCTTCGCGCACGACCTCGAAGGTACCGCCGAGGAGATGGATAAGGCCGTCGAGGCGGGCAAGAAAGCCTTTGTCGGGTTCGAGCTGCCGGGGCGCGTCCTCGGGGTCATCGGGCTCGGCGCGGTCGGGGTTCTGGTCGCCAACGCGGCCACGGCGCTCGGGATGCGCGTGATCGGGTACGACCCGGCCATCACCGTGGAACACGCCTGGAACCTGTCGGCCAAGGTCGAGCGGGTGACCGACCTCGGCGCGCTGCTGCGCGAATCCGACCTGGTCACCCTCCACGTACCCCTCATCCCCGCGACCCGCGGCCTGATCGGCGCGGAGCAGTTGGCCCAGTTGCGCGCGGGCGCCGTACTGGTCAACTTCGCGCGCGGACCCATCGTCGACGAGGCGGCCCTGGTCGAAGCGCTCGACGCGGGCCACCTGGGCAGCTACGTGAGCGACTTCCCGTCGCCGGCCCTCAACCAGCGGGTGGGGACGGTCATGCTGCCGCACCTCGGCGCCTCCACCAACGAGGCCGAGGACAACTGCGCCCGGATGGCCGCGGAACAACTCCGCGCGTTCCTTGAGGACGGTACGATCACCAACTCCGTCAACTTCCCGAACGCCGTACTCGGCCGGAACCCGGACACATCGCGGCTTGTCATCGCCAATTCCAACGTGCCGAACATGGTCGGCCAGATCTCGACCGTCCTCGCGGGGGCCGGGCTCAACATCTCCGACCTGCTCAACAAGTCGCGTGGCGAACTGGCCCTGACCCTGGTCGACGTCCAGGGGGCGGTACCCGAGGGGCTGCTGGGCCAGATCCTCAGCATCCCGGGAGTGTTGAGCGCGCGGGTGATCTAGACCGGCTGCTGGCGGAGTCAACGCCGGTGGGTGCGCTAAGGAGTATGCTCGGGGCATGCGCGATGGCGACGGCCAGTCGGGAGCCGGTCCGGGGAGGACGGGTCATCCGGTCGTGGCCACCGGCTTCGGGGCCTTCGGAGTGTTTTTGCCCGATGGGCTCGCTGGGCGGCGGATCGTCGCCCGCGCCGAGGTCTTGGAGCACCTCGTGCGGATCAGTCCCCACTCGCTGCGGATGGAGCTGATCACCGCGTTAGGCCAAGCCACGCGGGAAATGGAACCCGTGACCGAGCAGGCGGCCGAGGCGGCGGTCGCCCCCATCCGGTGGCTGCTGGCCCAGGTTCACGACGGGCTGCCGATTGATGAGGAACTGGGGGCGGTGCTGACGACGTACCGGCTGCTGCGGGGTTCGGCGGGCCGGCGTATTTTGGCTCCCGCCGGGTATCTGGGCTTGCGGCAGGCGGATTGGCTCTGGGATTTCCTGGCCTGGGAGGCGATTGAGTCGGTCCCCGAGGGGGTCGTACGCGATGCCACGATCCTGCACCTGGTGTGTACGAGCGCCGGTTGGTGGCCGAGCCCGGACTTCCTGGCCGAGGCCCTCGGCGGGCTGGGCTGGATCTTCGAGAGCGGCAAGCCCCTCGGGGGCGAGGATGTGGCGGACTTCGCCCAGCCGGTGGCGCTGGTGTTGGGGGCACTGAATGACCTCCGAGAAGGGGATACACCCATCCGCGAGGTCTCCCCGGCGGAACGCTCCTTCGCTCTGGCGGCCCTCATGTCCGCCCAGCCCCCCTCGTTAGTGGGACTGCTGTAAATCTCCCTTGGTTCCGCTGTCATAACGTAAGTTCTGACGCTCGAGTGGCGGGAAATGTACAGTGTGGAGGCTCAGAACTGTACATTTCCCATCACTCGAACCTAATCAGCATCAGACGTTGCGCAGTTCCCGCTTAGCAGGTCCCCGCTTCGTCGCCCGTGGTGACGAGGTAGCCGGACGCCGCCTGGACCACCCCGTACTTCATCGCCGTACGCGGGTTGTCGTTGGAGACCGCCTGAGCGCCCGACGACTTGGCGAGAAACGTACCTTCACTCACTAAACAGCCTGTGACAAGTAGTTTCGTCGCATCGGTTGGGTCAAGGGTGACCCCGGTGGCGGTGAACGTCGGCGTACCCACGAGGTGGAGGCCGCCCAGCTTGAGGTACGAGAAGAGCTTTTTGTCGGTGCCCCACAAGGGGTCGGTTTCCACTGTCTGGAGTCGGCTGGTGTCGGAGTTCGGCGATCCCTGGGCGAGTTCGACCCACAAATCGAGGTACCGTGTCACGGCGCTCGTTGCCGCCTGGCTCTGTTCGGCTGTGGGGCCGGCGGATACGGTGACTGGGGTAGTGCTTGGCGCGGTGGCCGTACGGCTCGGGCTCGTTGTGCTCGCGCTTGTCACCGGGGAAGTCGCACTCGTCGTACCCCCGGCTTCCGGCGACCCGGTCGTCGCGGGCGACGGGCTCGTCGTGGGGTCAACCGCACCTCCGTCGTGCGAGCACCCGGCCAGCGCGAGTGCCAGCAGGACAGCCAACGTACCAACAATTCTTCTCATGGGACCCCCTGTGTCGTCCTCTCCAATGTAGCGGG
>JAIRVA010000176.1 GCA_031254155.1 Propionibacteriaceae bacterium | reverse complement strand
CGTCGGTCAGTACGCCGGGGGGCACACCGGGGTACGTCGGTCACCACACCGGTCAGCACGCCGGGGGACACGCCGGGGGTACGCGACGGTACCCGGTCACCACGCCGGTGCACCCCGGTCAGTACGCCCAGGTACGCCGGTGTACCCCCCGTCCCCCCGTCCCCCGTACCGCCGACACCGGTACGTACGTAGTACTCCCCCACCCAGGATGACAAGCGTCCCCCGACGAGTTAATGTAATCTCAAACGACAAAGTGCGTGTGACAAGCAGAAATACTCAACCATATCGCCAAGAGCAAGTAGAGACTTCAGTCGCATTATCCCCGCCCGACGACATGGGTACCGTACATCGCTATCACCACTCACTGTAGATGAACGGAAAGAAGGAGTCATGGCACACCCCGCAGTAACCGACTCGACGGCCGTCGCCCCCCGCTACACCCCCGAGGAAGAGTCGTACATCATCCGCAACAAACAAGGCATCCCCGTGGGTGTCAGACCCCATCAAAAGTGGACGTGGTGGCGCATCGCCCTGTGGGTGGCGATCGGGCTGCTCGGCGGTACCGCGTGGCTGATGCTCGCCGTCATCCGCGGCGAGGAAGTCAACACGCTGTGGTTCGTGGTGGCGGCGGTGTGTACGTACGTCATCTCGTACCGCTTCTACGCCCTCTTCATCCAGCGCCGGATCATGAAACCGGACGACACCCGCGCCACTCCCGCCGAGCGCATCAACACCGGGCAAGACTTTGACCCAACCGACCGGCGGGTCCTCTACGGCCACCACTTCGCCGCCATCGCCGGCGCCGGCCCGCTGGTCGGCCCGGTGCTGAGCGCGCAGATGGGGTACCTCCCCGGCACGATCTGGATCATTGTCGGCGTCTGCCTGGCCGGCGCCGTCCAGGACATGCTCGTCCTGTTCTTCTCCATGCGCCGCGGCGGGCGTTCCCTCGGCCAGATGGCCATCGACGAACTGGGCAAGATCGGCGGTACCATCGCGCTGATCGGCGTCTTCGTGATGCTCATGATCGTACTCGCCGTACTCGCCCTCATCTGCGTCAACGCCATGACCGGCTCGCCGTGGAGCGTCTGGTCGGTCGGGCTCACGATCCCCATCGCACTCCTGATGGGGCTCTATCTGCGCTTCATCCGACCGGGTAAAGTCTCGGAGATCTCGCTGATCGGCTTCGGCCTGCTTATCCTCGCGATCATCTCCGGCTCCTGGATCGCCGGCACGCCCCTCGGCGAGGCCCTCACGCTGACCGGCGTCCAGCTGTCGTGGGCCGTCGTGATCTACGGCTTCTTCGCCGCCGTTTTGCCCGTCTGGCTTCTACTGACGCCGCGTGACTACCTGTCGACGTTCATGAAGGTCGGTACGATTGTCATCCTCGCCATCGGGATCGTCGCCGTCCGGCCCATCGCGCAGATGTCCGCCGTGACAGAGTTCGCGTCCAACACCGCCGGCCCGGTGTTCGCCGGCGCGCTGTTCCCGTTCCTGTTCATCACGCTGGCGTGCGGCGCGTTATCCGGCATGCACGCGACGGTCGCGTCGGGTACGACGCCCAAGATGATCCAGAAGGAAAGCCAGGTCCGGATGATTGGGTACGGCGGGATGCTCATGGAATCCTTCGTCGCCATCATGGCGCTCGCCGCAGCGGTATCGCTCAACACCGGGACGTACTTCTCCATGAACACCTCCACCGCGACCATCATGAAGTTGGCGAACCAGGCTGTCGCCGAGGGGGTACGGGTGGACCTCACGACGGGCGCGGTCTACCTGGCCGGCGACGCCATCCCGGCGGACGCCCAGCCCGTCCCCGTCACCGCCGACCTGATCACCGAGTGGCAGCAGACGATCAACGAGGGTTCGACGGCTTCCGCGACCGCCGACCAGCACGCGGCGGCCAACCAGGCCAAGGCCGAGTCGGCGGCCGTGGCGGTCACCCAGTTGGCGGTGACCGACCCGAAGGGCAACCGGCCCAAGGTCGAGTGGGACCAGGAGCAGGGCGGCGCCATGATCCAGGTCTTCGACCGCGCGGCCCTGGAGCAGATCGCCCAGGACGTCGGCGAGCCCTCCATCGTCTCCCGCACCGGCGGTGCGCCGACGCTCGCCGTCGCCATGTCCAACATTCTGCACCGCATCTTCGGCGGGCGGGCGATGATGGGGTTCTGGTACCACTTCGCGGTCATGTTCGAGGCCCTGTTCATCCTGTCGGCGGTCGACGCCGTCACCCGTGTGACGCGTTTCCAGTTGTCAGATGCCATTGGAAACGTCATCCCCAAGTTCAAACAGCCGTCGTGGCGGATCGGGGCGTGGCTCTGTACGGCCATCGTCGTCGCCTGCTGGGGGTCGATGCTGCTCATGGGGGTGACCGATCCCCGGGGTGGCATCCAGACGTTGTACCCGTTGTTCGGCATCGCCAACCAGTTGATCGCGGCGATTGCGCTGATGCTTGTGACGGTGATGGTGACGAGGAAGGGGTACCACCACTGGATCTGGATCCCGGTCATCCCGCTGGTCTGGGATGTCTCGACGACCTTCACCGCCTCGTGGCAGAAGATCTTCTCGTCGGACCCGGCTCTGGGGTACTGGACGCAGTGGCGGAACGCCCGTGCGGCGCTGACGGCCCATGCGGGCGACGCGGCCCAGGTGGCCATCGACCAGGCGACCATCCGCAACACCTTCATCCAGGGGAGCCTGTCGGTCCTGTTCCTGGCCCTGGCGGCGACGGTCTTGGTCGTGTCCATTGTCCGCGTGATCACGACCATCCGGACGCGGGACACCTTCACCTCGGAGGACCCACCAGTCGAGTCGCGCTTCTTCGCGCCGGTCCACTTCCTCGCCACCAAGCTGGAGAAAAAGGTCGAGCGGGAGTTCGAAGCGGTCGGGGACAAAGGACACGGTCGTTAATCAATGGTGCAAGTGGCGGTTTCGGGGCGGGATGCCTGAGAAGGCGGAGTGCCCGGAGGCGTAGCAGAGCTACGCCGGAGCGGCCGACAACGCCATCAGGCGCCCGATCCCGGAAGCGACACGCGACAGTGAGTAACGACCGTGTCCAGAGCCCTGCTCGCCGGCCACGTCTCCCTCAAGGACCGGGAGGCGGTGTCGTAGCGAGGGCGGCCCGCCGATGATTGGTCGCCATAGTAGGAATAATCGGAGAATCCCTGATACTCTGACGACATGAGCACACAACTCGTGGAGACGGCCAAGGTGCTGCCCAAGGGACAGATCACCATCCCCAAGGATATCCGGGCCACACTCGGCGTCGACACCGGGGACCGCGTGATGCTGGTCAGCGACGGGGACCGGATTGTCATGATGAACCCCGCCACGTACGCCCTCGAATGGCTCGGGGCCAAGATGGCCGGAAAGGCGGAACCGGCTGGGCTCACCTCGGAAGACGAGGTCGCTGACTACATCACGGACTTGCGCCGGGCGGCCCGTACCCCATGAAGATCCTCATCGACACGAACATACTCGTGTCGGCCGTCTTGTTTCCCCAGGGCGTGGCCAAACGCGCGCTCCTCGCAGTGATCGAAGGGTACGACCAGGCGATGGTCTGTACCTACTCCATTGCCGAGCTTCATGAGGTGTTCGACCGAAAGTTCCCCGACGATGCCGACCTCCTCGAGGAGTTCGTGACGCAGCTCACCGAGGATGTACAGGTTGTCACCACCCCGGCTGAGGCGCTCGCCGCTGAGACAAAGCTCCGGGACCCTGACGACCAGCCCATCCTGCGCGCGGCATTGGCGGCTGGTGCCGACCTGATCCTGACCGGTGACAAGGACTTACTGGATTCAGGTTTGACTTTTCCCAGGGTTGTCCGGCCCCGGGAGTACCTCGAAAATGCGGTCACCGGTTAACCTCGTCACCCGCGTACTCTCAAAAAATGTCGGAGGGGCCTGTTAGGTTGGCTTGCATGGCGAAAGCGGTTGTCAGTGCAGTGAAAAGTACCTATCGGTGCGCGGAGTGCGGGTGGGCGTCGGCGAAGTGGGTGGGCCGGTGCGGGGAGTGCCAGCAGTGGGGCACGGTCGAGGAAGCGGGCGCGCCCAGAGCGGTACGGGTGGCGCCGGTCATCCCGCTCGCCCGCGCCGTACCGATCACCGAGGTCGACCCCACCACGACCACCCGGCTGCCAACCGGGGTGGGCGAACTGGACCGGGTGCTGGGCGGCGGGCTCGTGCCGGGCGCGGTCATCCTGCTCGCCGGCGAGCCAGGCGTCGGCAAGTCCACGCTCCTGCTGGAGGTGGCCGCGCGCTGGGCGGGGACGCGCGGGACAACCCTCTATGTCACCGGTGAGGAGTCGGCGGGCCAGGTCCGGCTGCGGGCGGGCCGGACGGGTGCCCAGTCCGAACGGCTCTATCTGGCCGCCGAAACCGACCTCGGCGTCATCATCGGCCACATTGAGCAGGTCCAGCCGAGCCTGGTAGTGGTCGACTCGGTGCAGACAATCGGTTCGCCGACGGTGGAGGGTACGCCGGGGGGCGTCACCCAGGTCCGCGAGGTGGCGTCGGCGCTCATCCGGGTGGCGAAGCAACAGGGTGTCCCCATCATCCTGGTGGGCCACGTGACCAAGGACGGCTCGGTCGCCGGCCCGCGGACACTGGAACACCTTGTCGACGCGGTCATCACCTTCGAGGGCGAGCGCCACTCGGGGTTCCGCATGGTCCGGGCGACCAAGAACCGTTTCGGTCCGGCCGACGAGATCGGGTGCTTCGAGATGGACGACGCGGGCATCCACGAGGTGCCCGACCCCACCGGTATCTTCACCTCCACCCACGGCGAACCCGTGCCGGGGACGGCGGTCACCGTCTCCGTCCAGGGCCGTCGTCCACTGGTGACCGAGGTGCAGGCCCTCGTCGTGCCGACCAGTCTCACCACTCCCCGCCGCGTCAGCAACGGGTTGGACTTCGCCCGGCTCGCGATGGTGCTGGCGGTCCTCCAGCGCCGGGCCGGGGTGAAGTGCCACGCCCTGGATGTCTACGCGGCGACGGTCGGCGGGGCGCGGGTTGTCGATCCGGGGGCCGACCTCGCCCTGGCCTGCGCGCTGGCCTCGGCCATCGTGGACCGGCCCCTGCCTGCGGGGACGGTCGCGATCGGTGAGATTGGGCTTGCGGGCGAGGTACGACGGGTGGCCGACATGGAGCGCCGGGTGGCCGAGGCCGCCCGGCTGGGGGTGACCACCGCCATCGTCCCCGAAGGGTGGAGCGCCGGGTCGCGGGGGGACTCAACCCGCCGGGACATGGTCGACACCGCAGGGGGGAACCGGTCCGGCGGGGCTCTGCAGAGCATCGAGGCCCCGACGGTGTCCTACGCCCTGAACCTCCTCGACCTCAGGCGCCGGAAGGGAGGTGCCCATGAGTGCTGACTGAACAACTCAAGAGAGGTTAGGAGTCAGATCCGGACCAGTCGGTCGCCCACGGCGAAGGTGGCGGACGCCACTCCGGGGTACCCACTCGGCGAGTCGAACACCACCCGGACACCGTCGAAGATCTCGGGGACGTCCCGGCCGACCCACTCCTCGACGCGGGTCCGAGAGCCGGCGATCTGGATCTCGGCGAGGCCGATTGTCGCCGGCAACGCCGAGGGGAGGACCGACGGTTCGGAGATCCAGCGGATGAAGAACGGGAGTTGCGGGTCAGCGATCAGGCCCTTGACGCCGAGCTGCTGCCACTGGAGACGACGGCCATCGGGGAAGTGTCGTACCCCCGGTTGGGCCTCCCGCTCCAGGCGGGTCTCGTACGGGGCCATGTCGTCCACCGAGATGACCCAGCCGAGCCAGCCGCCACCCATGGCACTGCGGGCGCGGACGGCCTGGCCGTAAGGCGCCTTCTCAGCGGCGGGGTGGTCGAGGACTTCGACAATCTCGACGTACCGCCCCTCAACGAGGGGGATCAGGCGGATGCGGGTACCGAAGCCAGGATGGAGTCCGCCATCCACCGATTCGACACCAAGCAGTTCCTCCAGACGCAGGGCCTCAGCCTTCAAGCCTTGGTGGCCCGCCGCGTAGATGACGTGATCGAGATGCATACCGTCTATTCTGCCCGCCCTATGGCCTAGTCAGGAAATCGGGCTATTACCGAGATGACTAGTGGGACGGATGGTCCCCGCGCGTTCCGGGCCAAACACGCCCCGTGAGGGGATAGGCTTGGGGGGTACGAGGCCTGTCGATCCAAGGAAGGTCCACTGGAGATGTATCGCGCGTTCTTTCTCGCACTGTCCCGCAACCAGACGTTCAAGCGGCTGCTCGTGGCCTGCCCCCTGACGAAAGGGCTGGTCAAGCGCTTCATCGCCGGCGAGTCGTGGGAGACCGCGCGTGACGGTGTCGCCGGGCTCATCGACAAGGGGCTGAAAGTAACGCTGGACCCGCTGGGCGAGGATGTCACGTGCGCCCAGAAGGCCGAAGCGGCCGTCGTCACGTACCTCGCCCTGCTCGACACCATCCGCGACGAAGGCTGGGCCGGAGACGCCGAGGTGGCCGTCAAGCTCACCGCGCTCGGCCTGCTGCTGCGCGACGGCGAGGCGCTGGCCACCGCCAACGCGCGCCGGATCGCGGCGAAGGCCGCGGAGGTCGGTACCACGATCACGATCGACATGGAAAACCTGGGTACAACGGCCAAGACCATCCGTACCGTCCAAGCGCTCCGGGAGGACTTCCCGACGGTCGGCTGTACGTTGCAGGCGTGTCTCCGGCGGACCGAAACCGACTGTTGCACCGTCTGCGGCGCCCGGGTCCGACTCACCAAGGGCGCGTACCGCATCCCGCCACAGGCGGCCTACACCGTCAAACACGACGTCGATCTCTGCTACGTCCGTTGCCTGAAGACGCTCATGGAAGGGTCGGGTACGCCACTCGTCGCCACCCACGACCCGGTCATGATCGAGATCGCGCAGGAGCTCGCGGCGCATAGCAACCGGGGGCTTCGCGACTTCGAGTTCCAGATGCTCTACGGTGTTCGCCCGATCGAGCAGGAGCGGCTGGCTGACCTCGGCTACATCGTGCGGGTGTACGTCCCGTTCGGGCGGGATTGGTACGCCTACCTGGTCCGCCGGCTCGCCGAGCGGGCGGCGAACCTGCGGTTCCTCCTGCGCTCGCTCGTCGGGCCGCGCTGAGCATGAGCGGGACGGCCCGCGCCGCAGATGGATCGCTTGCCGGTGAACCCGGCGAGTCGCCCACGAGTGCCCCCACCCTCGGACAGTCCGCGAAACGCCTTGTCACCATCGAGATCATCATCGTACTGGCCATCTCTTTCGGGCGGTCCGCTGTCTCCTCAATCCTCAGCCTCATCGAGAAACTGACCCGGAACGTACCCTTAAGCGAGCAGACCACGAGCATGAACAACTCGGTCACCCCGGACCGGCCGTGGCTCGACCTCGCCTACCAGCTGTACTACTACATCCTGCCGCTCGCCGAAACGGCGCTGGCACTGTACCTGTTGCATCTCGCCTTCGGCCACGCCCGCCGACTCATCGGCTTCGACCTCACCCGCCCCGGGCCAGATCTCGCCAAGGGGGCCGGCTTCTGCGTCGCCGTCGGCATCCCCGGCATCGGTTTCTACCTGCTCGCCCGCGAGATCGGCATCAACACCACGGTCGCCCCCGCCAACCTGACCGACGTCTGGTGGACGGTCCCGGTCCTCCTCGGTTCCGCCGCGATGTCCGGCATCAGCGAGGAAGTGGTCATGCTGGGGTACCTCCTCACCCGCCTCAAGAACCTGGGCTGGAGCCCCGTCGTCGCCATCATCGTCTCGGCTCTCATCCGGGGGAGCTACCACCTCTACCAGGGCTACGGCGGTTTCATCGGCAACCTCGCCATGGGCGTCGTCTTCGGCTTCCTGTACCTCCGCTGGAAGCGCGTGATGCCCCTTGTCATCGCCCATACCCTGATCGACTGCTTCGCCTTCGTCGGTTACTCCCTCATCGCCCCGTACGTCAGTTGGTTGTAACGTTCTTCTGCTTTGTGACCACAATCCTCACCCTGGGAAGGTAACCAGTCACGCCACCGGTGCCCACTCGGGTCCGGTTTGGCCGAGGGCGTCGTCGAGCTTGGCGAAGAGGGGTACGGGCTTCGCCAGCGGGTGGCCAGCCGCCACCGGCTGCGACCCCCACTTGCCCGCCTCCGCCGTATAATCCCCTGTCAACACGGGGTAGTCCGCGTTTCCGGGCTCACTCACCTCGTGCATCGCCGGCTGCGGCGCCCACACCCCCGTACCGCCCAACGCCTCGTACACCTTCTGGCCGGCGTGCGGCAGGAACGGGGTCAGCAGGGTGTTGGCGTCCGACACCACCTGCAGCACGGTGTGCAAAACGGTGTCCCGGCGGGCGGGGTCGTCCTTCATCTTCCAGGGCTCGGTGTCGGAGAGGTACTTGTTCGCCGCCGCGACCACCCGCATCGCCTCGCCGATGGCGAGCTTGAACTTCGCCTTGTCCAGCAACCCTCCGACAACGTCAAACGCCTCCCGCGAGGTCGCGAGCAACGTCGCGTCGACCGCCTGCAGCGTCCCCGGCGTCGGGATACAGCCGTTGTTCTTGACGGCCATGGCGATGGACCGGTTGACCAGGTTGCCCCAACCCCCGACCAGCTCGGAGTTGGTCCGCCGGACGAACTCGTCCCACGTGAAATCGGTGTCCTGGTTCTCCGGCCCGGCGACGGCGATGAAGTAGCGCAGCGCGTCCGGCCCGAAGTCGCGCAGGAAGTCGCGGACGTAGATCACCTTCGAGCGTGAGGTCGAGAACTTGGACCCGCTCATGGTCAGGAACTCGGACGACACGATCTCCGTCGGCAGGTCCAGAATCCCCATCTGACTAGGCGTGCCACCGTGGTCACCCTGTCCGTTCGCCCCCAGCAGGATTCCCGGCCAGATGACGGAGTGGAAGGTTATGTTGTCTTTACCCATGAAATAGTACGACCGGGCGTGGGGGTTCTGCCACCATTCGCGCCACGCCTCCGGCTCACCCCGGCGGCGGGCCCACTCGACGGACGCGGAGAGGTACCCGATCACGGCGTCGAACCAGACGTAAATCGACTTCATGTGGTTCTCGCGCCAGCCGTCGAGCGGGATCGGGATCCCCCAGTCGAGGTCGCGGGTGATCGGGCGCGGCTTGAGGTCCTTGAGCAGTTGCAGCGAGAAGTTCATGACGTTCGGCCGCCAGTCGGAACGGGTCGCGAGCCACGTCCCCAGTGACTCCGACAGCGCCGGCAGATCGAGGAAGAAGTGCTCCGTCTCGACGAACTTTGGGATTTCGCCATCGATCCGCGAGCGCGGGTTGATGAGGTCGACCGGGTCGAGCTGGTTCCCGCAGCTGTCGCACTGGTCGCCCCGCGCCCCGTCGTACCCACACAACGGACACGTCCCCTCGATGTAGCGGTCGGCGAGCGTCCGGCCCGTACTCGGGGAAATCGCGCCGAGCTGCGTCTGGGGGACAACGTACCCGTTCACCGCCAGCGAGCGGAACAGTTCCTGCACAACCGCGGTGTGGTTGAGCGTGGTCGTGCGCGTGTAGAGGTCGTACGCGAGCCCGAGGCCCTGGAGATCCTCGGCAATGACGCGATGGTATTTGTCGGCCGTCGCCTGCGGGGTGAGACCCTCCTTGTCGGCCTGGACCTGGATCGCCGTCCCGTGCTCGTCCGAGCCCGACACCATGAGGACATCGTGGCCCGCCATACGCTGGAACCGGGAAAAGACGTCCGACGGTACGCCGAAGCCCGACACGTGCCCGATGTGACGTGGGCCATTGGCGTACGGCCACGCCACCGCCGCAAGAATTTTTGCCATACGGCCAAGTCTACTGGTTCGCCCCCGCTCTCCTTCCCCGCGAAAGCGTGCTAACGCGTCGAAATTCCGGCCAAAGCTGACCGTAATCACGCTAACGCGGGATGTACCGGGCGGGCCCCGGCCACTCTGGCCTCGTACCCCCGGTTCTCGGGTCCTCAGTGACACAACTTGGGCGCGAGACCGGGATTCCAGCGGGCTAGTGCTCAACTGCCCAAGCTGTGTAGACCAAACCCAGGGTAACTGCGACACAACTTGGGCAATTGAGCCCAGGGCGCGCCGACTTGCCAGCGAGTACGGTCAGATCGGGCGTGATCCTCATCTGCAACCAGAACCACACCCCGCGAGGATCGCACGGGGTCAACAGTTGGGGCGCTGCCTGAGTGACCGGCTCCCCGCGCCGATCACGCCGACGGTGAGTACGAGGAGGAGCACCAGCGGTTGGACGGGACCGGGCACGGCGATGCCACCCGTCGGTGCCGTGACACCATCGGCCGCGACCGTGAAAGTTGTCGTCACCGTACTAGCTGACCCGGTGAGCCGGATCTCGTGGGTGCCAGCCGCGAAGCCCGCGGGCGCCGACCATGCGAACGACACCACCCCCGCCGCATTGGCCACCTGCGGGACGAGGTCAACCGGCGACGAGTGGATCTGGGCCGACACCAACTCGCCCGGCGTGAACCCCGACCCCACGAACACGAAGTCCCGGCCGGTACCGTGAACCGCGAGGCCGAGCGACGGCGACGGAGATGGAGTCGGCGACGGCGACGGACTCGGCGAAGGGGATGGGCTCGGGTTCGGAGACGGACTCGGCGTCGGCGTGGGGGACGGCGTCGGGCTCGGGGACGGCGTGAGCGTGGGCGACGGAGTCGGGGACGGAGACGGACTCGGCGTCGGCGACGGATTCGGTGTCGGTGTGGGGGACGGCGTCGGCGACGGACTCGGCGTCGGGCTCGGGGACGGCGTGAGCGTGGGCGACGGAGT
>JAIRVA010000172.1 GCA_031254155.1 Propionibacteriaceae bacterium | reverse complement strand
ACGGTGACCGACTGTGTCCGGGTGGCCGCAACGGGGGCGGAGATCGTGGCGTTCGACGGGACGCGACGGCCGCGGCCGGACGGGTCATCCCTTGCCGACGCGGTGGCGGCGATCCACGAGGCGGGGGCAGTCGCGATGGCCGACTGCGGGTGTTTGGAGGACGGGCTGGCGAGCATCGACGCTGGTGCGGACTGTGTGGGTACAACCCTCGCGGGGTACACGTCGGCGCGTTCGCGGACCTCTGGGCCAGACTTCGAGTTGCTCACGCAGTTGATCGCCTTGGCCACGGTGCCAGTCATGGCCGAGGGACGGTACCACACGCCCGAGCACGTCGCGCGCGCGTTCGGTCTGGGTGCGCAGGCGGTGATCGTCGGGACGGCCATTACCCATCCGACGTCCATCACCCGCGGGTTCGTGGTCGCGTCCCCGCGGGGCAGTACGCTGCCCGAGGCCGACGCGGTGCCACCCGTTCACGTGTGATTACGCGGGGTCGGTCGCCTCGGGGATGAGGCAGACCTCGGCGGGGTACAACGCCGCCAGACCCTCGTCCAGGGTTGCCAACTGCGAGCCCGGGTGGCGGCGGACCAGGGAGACCAGGTAGGCGTCGGTGACCTGTTTGTGACCCCGGACCTGGTCTAGGTCGGTGTGGATGTACGACATCTCGTCTGGCCAGAACTCGTAGCCAGGAAGTGTTGAGTTCAGTTGCAAAATGGCGGTCGCATACGTTGTCTGGCGTCCGGTTCTAACAAAGAAGCGCACGAGCGCACCCTCGCTCACGGGGCACAGGGCGAAGCGGGTGATTGTCTCGAACCACTGGTCACAACGCGATCGGTGAGGGTGTTCGGCGTCAGCCAGCGCGATGACGACGCTGGAGTCGAGGAGGTAGATCATCAGTCATCCTCATCGATCAGTTCGGCGATTTCCTCCATGGTGTACTGCCGGTCTAGACGGACCTTGGCGAGCCCCGTACGGGGATCAATGAAAACTCCTTCGGGCATGTCCCGGCGCGTCAACGCTTCCATGAGCAAGTTGTCGGCGACCACGGAGAGAGTTTTCCCTCTCTCGCGAGCCAGATCGGTCAGCCGCCGGTGGACCCAGGGGTTGAGGTCGATGGTCGTACGCATGTCAGCATCATACCTCCGAATCACGTGGTGGTGCAGCGGTTTGATGCGCGAACGGCGTTGCATAGTATGAACTCTCACACCTATCACCATGGCGAGAAGGTACCCCGGTTTGCTGTGGACGGCCAAACCTGGGAAAACTCTCACGCGGGAGTGATCCCCGTCGCCGGATGCCAGATCGGTCCAAACGGCAAAGGGCGGCCCGCCGGAACGGACCGCCCTTGTTGGTTGATCAGTACCGGATGTACATCACCTGGGACTGCAGGTACTCGTACAGCCCGTGTTTGCCGTCGGCCCCGCCGATGCCGGACTTGCGCCAGCCGGCGTGGAAGCCCTGGATGCCCTCGAAGTGCTCGCGGTTGACGTAGGTCTCGCCGAAGTTGAGGTCCTTCTGGGCCTGCATGACTGTACCGACGTTGCGGGTGAAGATCGACGACGTCAGCCCGTACTCGCAATCGTTCGCCATCGCCATGACCGTGTCGTAGTCATCCCACTTGATCACGGGCAGAACGGGTCCGAAGACCTCCTTCTGCACGATCTCGGACGACTGCTCGACGCCCGTGAGGATGGTCGGCGCGTAGAAGTAGCCCGTACCCGCGTCGTGGAGCCCGCCACCCGTGACCACCTCGGCGCCCGCGGCCTTGGCCCGGTCCACCATGGCGGAAATCTTGTCCAGCTGGGCCTTGTCGACCTGGGAGGAGTACGTGACCCCTGCGTCGGCCGGATCGCCTAGCTGTGCAGCCTCGAAGGCGGCCTTGAGCCGGGAGACGAACTCGTCATAGATGTCCGCGTGGACGTACGCCCGCTCGGCGCAGTTGCAGACCTGGCCGGAGAAGATGAGGCGGGAATCCATGACGCCCTTGACCGCGAGATCCAGGTCGGCGTCCGGGAAGACGATGGCCGGGGCCTTGCCGCCCAGCTCCAGGGAGGTCTTCATGATCTTCTCGGCCGAGTTCTTGATGATCTCCACGCCCGCCTCGACGGAGCCGGTCAGCGACACCATGTCGGAGGCCGGGTGGCGGACGAGCGCGTTGCCCAGGGTACCACCGCCGCCCGTCACGAAGTTGAGCACGCCGGCGGGCAGGTCCAGCCCCGCGACCAGCTCGGCGAAGCGCATGTTCGTGAGGGGAACGGTCGACGACGGTTTGATGACCGTCGTACAACCCACCAGCAGCGAGGGCGCGACCTTGCGGGCCATGACGAAGAAGGGGAAGTTCCAGGGGCAGATGCCCACCGCGACCCCGATCGGCTTCTGGAACAGGAAGATGTTCTCTTTGGGGTCGTCGGAGTTGATGATCTCGCCCTCGTACACCCGCGCCCACCCGGCGTAATAGTCGAAGTAGGTGGCGGTGACATCGATCTCGACCTGCGCGAGCGGGGCGACCTTCGCCTGCTCGTGCATGAGCAGCTGGGCCAGCTCGACGCGGTTCTCCCGGATGACCTGGGCAAACTGTTTCAGGTAGTCGGCCCGGGTGGCGGCGGCGAGCTTCGCCCACGCGGGCTGCGCGGCCTTGGCGGCCGTGAGGGCCTGGTCGGCCTCGGCCTCCCCGCCCCGGGGTACGAGACCGATGATCTCGTTGGTGTATGGATTTTCAACTTCGATGAACTCGGTCGCCCCGACTAACTGACCGTTAATGAAGTTGCTGTATTGCTTGACCCCCATTGGACTCCTTTGTTTGCGAGGTACTATCGGCAACGTGCCGTTGCGGCTATCATACTCAGAGGATGTGTCCGACGAAAGTGCGTGGGCGCGTCCCGCCGAGTAAGGGAGTTGTCAATGGAGCAACCGGGTCACGGGCTCACGGTGGGGCTGTTCGCCACCTGTGTGAACGACATCATGTTCCCCGGCACCGTCCGCGCGACCATGGGGGTATTGACACGGCTGGGCTGCCGGGTCGAGTTCCCGGACGAGCAGACGTGTTGCGGCCAGATGTTCACGAACACCGGCTACTTTTCGGCCGGCCTGGCGACGGTCCGGGCGTTTGTCCAGGCGTTCGCGAAGTACGACTACGTGGTGGCGCCGTCGGCGTCGTGCATCGGGTCGGTCCGCCATCAACATGAGATGCTGTCCCAGAACAAGCCGGCCCTCGCCCGGCAGGTGAAAACCCTGGTCGCGAGGAGTTACGACCTCTGCGAGTTCCTCGTGGATGTGCTCGGGGTGACCGATGTGGGGGCGAGTTTCCCGCACACGGTCACGTACCACCTGACCTGTCACGCCCGCCGCGTGGCCTGCGTGGGCGACCGGCCGCGGCGCCTGCTGGAGGCCGTCCGGGGGCTCACGCTGGTGGACCTGCCGGAGGCGGAGACCTGCTGCGGGTTCGGGGGGACGTTCTCCGTCAAGAACTCCGCCGTCTCCGTCGCCCTGGCCACCGACAAGGCGCGGAACATCGTCGCGACGGGCGCGGAGTTCGTGGTGGCGGGTGACAACGCCTGTCTCATGAACGTCGGCGGGGTCCTCCGCCGCGAGGGCGCGGCGGTCAAACCCATCCACCTCGCCCACATCTTGAACTCTGAGGAGGCGGTACGATGAGCGTGATCGCGCCGGACGAGACGCGGCGGACCCCCGCACCGCCACCGGGTACCTTCCTCGGGATGCCCGCCTTTCCGGTGAACGCCGAACAACAACTGGCCAACGCCCAGTTGCGGGCCAATCTCGCCCGCGCCACCGCCACGATCCGGGCCAAGCGGGCGCTGCGGGTGGCGGAGGTACCTCAGTGGGAGGACCTCCGGGCGGCGGCCGCCGCGATCAAGGACCGCGTGCTGGCGAACCTCGACACGTACCTGCTCCAGGCCGAGGCGAACCTCACCAAGGCCGGCGCGACGGTCCACTGGGCGCGGGATGGCGACGAAGCCAACCGGATCGTCACCGAACTCGTACGGGCGACGGGTGCGACCGACGTGGTCAAGGTCAAGTCGATGGTGACCCAGGAGACCGACCTGAACGAAGCGCTCGAACGGGCGGGGATCGCGGCCTGGGAGACCGATCTCGCCGAACTGATCGTCCAACTGGGCCACGACCGGCCGAGCCACGTTCTCGTGCCCGCGATCCACCGGAACCGGCGGGAGATCCGGGAGATCTTCCTCGCGGAGATGGGGCGGTACGGGACGCCGGCGCCGCCCGGTCTGAGCGACGACCCCGCCGAACTGGCGGGCGCGGCGCGGGCGCACCTGCGGGAGAAGTTCCTCGTGGCCGACGTGGCCATCTCCGGGGGCAACTTCATCGTGGCCGACACCGGCACGCTTGTCGTCGTCGAATCGGAGGGCAACGGGCGGATGTGCCTGACGCTGCCCGACACGCTCATCTCGGTCGTGGGGATCGAGAAGCTCGTCCCCACCTTCGAGGATCTCGAGGTCTTTCTGCGGCTGCTGCCGCGATCATCGACCGGGGAGCGCATGAACCCGTACACTTCCATGTGGACCGGTGTCACGGCGGGCGACGGGCCCCAGAACGTGCACGTCGTCCTGGTCGACAACGGGCGGACGCGGGCGCTCGCGGATCCGGTGGGCCGGGAGGCGCTGCGGTGCATCCGGTGCTCGGCCTGCATGAACATCTGTCCGGTGTACCGCGAAGTCGGCGGGCACGCGTACGGCTCGGTCTACCCGGGGCCGATCGGGATCGTCCTCACCCCGCAACTGCGGGGGCTCGACTCGGCGATCGACCGGTCGCTGCCGTTCGCGTCGACCCTCTGCGGGGCGTGCGTCGAGGTCTGCCCGGTTGGGATCGACTTCCCGAAGCTGATCGTGCACCTGCGGCGCCTGGTCGCGGACCGGGAGCGGACAGAACCCGGGCTGGAGCCGGCGGTGATGGCTGTCGGGGAATGGGCCTTCGGCCAGGGGAAACACCTGAGCCTCGTCGAACGGGTGGCCGAGATCGCGGGCCGGGTGTTCGGCCCTTGGCGGTTCTTCCGGAAGCTGCCCTGGCCGGGGTCGCTCTGGACCAGCGGGCGCGATCTGCCGGTGCCGCCCCGCGAGTCGTTCCGGCACTGGTGGAAGCGGGTGAAACCATGAACGCGCGGGACGAGATCCTGGCGAGGGTACGGGCCGGGCTGGCCGACCGGGGTACCGGGGCCGGCCACCCGGTCGACTGGGTGTACGGGCGGGCGACCCCGCTGCCGGATGTCCTCGGCCGCTTCGTGGAGCGTTGCGAGGATTACCAGGCCCGGGTCATCCGGGTCGCGGCCCCAGACGTGGGTCCGACGCTGGTGCGGGTGCTCCGCGAGTCGGGGATCACCTCGGCCGTGTGGCCCGCCGGGCTGGACGCGGGGTGGCGGGCGGCGGTCCTGGCCGCCGGGGTGACGGTCATCGCCGATGACCCGCCGCTGACCAGGCGCCAGTTGGACGAGACGGGCGGGGTGGTGACGGCCGCACGGGTCGCCGTGGCGGAGACGGGTACGATTGTGCTCGACCACGCCGCCGACCAGGGCCGCCGGGCGTTGTCCCTCGTACCGGACTTCCACCTCGCCATCGTCCGGGGCGACCAGGTCGTGTCCGACGTACCGGAGGCGGTGGCGGTCTTGCGGGCCTCCATCGACGCCGGGCGGCCGTTGACGTGGATCTCCGGCGGGTCTGCCACCTCCGACATCGAACTGGAGCGCGTCGAGGGCGTCCACGGGCCACGGACACTGGTCATCGTCTTGGCCGAGTAGCACCCAACGGCTGGCGACTGTTTTGCCTTGCTAGAGGGGGAGCCGGTTGGACGGTACTCCCCGTGGACCCAGGGTGGGAAGCGTCGCCGCGATGTCACACTAGCAAGGCTTGCGAGACAGTGAAAGGCGTACTATTCTGACATCAGAATTAGTTTTCGCTGTGAACTGACCTGATGCCCCACCGGTTCGTGGCAGCGAAAAGTGGTTCTGTCCCGGGGCGACGCTGGGTTTGTGCGCGCCTGCCTCCGGGCCGTCGTTCACAACAGGAGGGATGGGACCAATGACAACTGGCAGTACGCAGAAGTACACAGTCCGCAAGTTCACGGCCGGGGTGACCAGCCTGCTCCTCGCGATCGGCATCGGTGTCGGGGTGCCGTACATCCCCGCGACCATCCCGGAGGCCCAGGCGGCGACGCCGGTGCCCGGGCTGGCCAACGCGGGTTTCGATCCGCAGTGGACCCTGGTGCCCGAGGTGGAGGCTCACTGGTTGCAATCGCTCAGCGAGGACTCGTACTACTGGACGAGCGGTCACAGCTCTGGTGACCCCGGGGACAAGAAGGGTGACAGTATCTCAATGCTCGGCGAGACGTACGACATCTCGGCGGACGGGTCGAGCTTCAAGACTCGCGTGGCCATGGAGTTCGTCCAGACGAAGGACACCACGTTCGAGCCCTTCACCTCCTCGCCCTATCTCCAGTTCTCGACGCTGGCGATGGGGCGGCAGGGCGGCATGATCACGAACCCCGACGCGCCGCTCTCGCTGTACTTCTGGGCCTGGGACGGCGGTGAGCACTTCAACACCGGCAGTGGTGACTTCTCGCTGAAATGTACCGCCACCGGACGGTCGTCCAGCGACGTGACCACGGTGGTCAGGGTGACCTACGGGGAGCCGGGAGTTTGGGGAGGGTGCATGCCGACCCCGGCCGGGTCGTGGAATGCGCCCGGTGGCGAGATGGACCAGCTGACCGGCCAGATTTACGTCCAGGACAACTTCGACTCCCTGGACAATTACACTGGCACGTACAAGAACGCCGCGAACGGGAACGTCCGCTTCACGATCTGGGACCCGGTCACGGGCCGCTACTCCGTCTCGGGTGCCGTCCAGCCCGCGGACTGGGTGTCCGGGCAGGTGTCGAAGGAGCGCCAATTGGTGTCCGCGGTCTTCAGCGACAAGTGTGTGACCGGGTATGAGTCGAACTGTAGTTACAACTACGCCAAGACGTCGTCTGACTTCGCGCTGGACGCCGAGGGCAGCGTCTACATGTACACCTCTCAAGAGATGAACAGGAGTACAACCAGCTATGTGGCCGCCAACGCGGCGCTGGTCCGGATCAAGCCATCGACCGACGCCCAGGGGAACTACACCGACGGGACGCCGGCCGCGCCGTGGAAGTACAACGTCGTCAAGAAGATGACCAAGGCCGATCCGTCGCTCGCCGTCACCAACGGTGACGATATCTGGGGAGCGAGTGTGCACGACGGCAAGCTCTTCTCCGGTGGCAGCGTCAGCGCCGTCGGGACGGTGAATGGCCGGTCGTTCCCGTCTAACTGGGGTACGTCTGGGCTGTTGGCGTCGCGCAACGAGACGGCCTCGCGGGTGATCGTCATCGACCCGCTGACGGGGGTCATCTCCCTCGGGGGGCCGTTGGAGGTTGCGGACAACCAGCCGCTGACGGAAATCAGCAACGGGAAGTCCAGTTCGTACGTCATGGCACAGGACTCCGGTGTCTGGTACTTTGACCAGGGGTCGACCGAGATGTTCACGGTCATCGAGGGCCAGGTGTTCAATGACACACTGGGCGATGGTTCGGTCACGGGCGATCCCGGTCTCGCGGGGGCGACGGTCGCGGTCTACCGGAGCGACGGTACGCTCATCGGCAGCCAATTCACGGCGCAGGACGGGTCGTACTCCCTCGTCATCTCGGGTTACGGTGACTACTTTGTCCGCGTTGTACAACCAGCCATTAACGATGTTAATGCGGTCCAGACGTACGGTGCGGTGGCGGCCGGGGCGAACGAGGCCACCATAACCTGTACGAACGGCACCATCACAACCGGCGAGTCCGGCCCCTGCTGGGGCGCGCTGGCCACCCCGTACTTCGATCCGCCGCTCGGTGAGCAGGGTACGGTCTCCAGTCCCGCCACGTGGGCCGTCCAGGCCCGGGTCACGATGACCACCAACTCCGCGGTGGCGACGGTGGACTTCGGCGTCTCGGCGCGCGGCTCGTACGGTGACGCGAAGGCTGGCCCGGTGACCGGTTCCACCCAACCGGCGCACGTTAACGTGCCCGCGGAGTCAGTCTGGCTCGGCGCGCGACCCGGCGCGTACGACGGCCCGGCGGGGGATAACACGTCTCACAACGCGACGGACGACGGCGTGTTCGTCGAGACCACAGACTTCGGGCTGCAACCGCTCAATGGTGCCACGCTGGGCGCCCGGTCGTACAACCTGGTGGCGAACGTGAACGGTCCAGCAACGAACAACGCGATCGTCCGGGGCTGGTCGACTGGCAACGGAACGGATGTCTGGCAGCCCACAACTTGGGCTCCCACGATCGCGAACGGCGTGGCCCAGGGTCCCTTCACCTTCGGCAACGGGGCCACGATCGGTGCCACCCCGGCCCAGATCCAGTTCCGTGCCAACGTGTCGACCCGGGCCCAGACGGCGGCAACCAACAGTGGTGACTACTACGCGGACACGAGCGGCCCCTGGACCACGCCGGGCGAGATTGAGGATTACGCCGTCACGGTGGCCGGCGCGGTCTACCGGCCGGTGGTCCACACGCCGACCGGTTACGGCGTGTTCACCGTGAGCGACCAGACGAACGCGGCGACCGCAGTTCCGTCGTACAGCGGCGATCCGGGCACGCCAACGCTGGGCAAGGCGCTGCCGGTCACCACCGGGGTCACCCGGACGGTGACCGTGACGGCGCCGGGCACGATGTGGGCGCTTGACAGCGCCCAGTTGACGGATTTCGTGACGGGCGCGGTGCTCCACGATCTCACCTGGAGCCATGTCAGCGCGACCGTGTGGACGGTCAACTGGACGCCGCAGGTGGGCGAGGATGCGGTACTGGCGTTCGAGTTCGCCGAGTCGGCGGACGCTGCCCAGTCCCTGATCGTCGCCGACCGGACGAACGTGCCAGTGACCAACTCGATCCAGGCGACGGTGCTGGTGAACGATGTCACCGGCAAGCCCCTCGCCGGCCAGACGGTGCAGTTCAGCGCCGTCGCCGGCGTGACGTTGTCGGCGGACGAGTGTGTGACCGGCGACGGCAAGAACGGTACGACCTACGGCGCCTGCACGATTGAGGCGACCTCGGTGACGGCCAAGGTGTACACGAACGCACTGTCGGCGAAGGTGCTCTCGGTCGGGACGTGGCAAAACGTCGGCAACTCGCCCCTGACGCTGACCTTCACGGCTGGCAGCGCCCTGCCCGGCGAGTCGGCGCTCGTCGTCACCCCGGACGGGCCGCTGGCCCCGGCGGGGACATACACGGCCACGGTCACCGCCAAAGACGGCAACGGCAACGTGGTCGCCAACCAGACCGTGTACTTCGCGGCGAAGCTGGCGAACGGCGCGCCGCTGCCAAGCGGGGCGCGGCTCAGTGCGGCGTACTGCGTCACGACCGCCACCGGGGCGTGCGCGGTGACGCTGACGAGTACGACCGCGGGGGATTACTTGGTCAGCGCCCAGATCGCGGGGGTGAGCTATGCCTTGACCGATGTCGGCGGCTCGCCGGCGCCAGTCACCTTCACGGCGGGACCGGTCGCTGTCACCAAGGCGACGATCGCGATCAGCCCGTCGACGGTGACCGCGGGCGAGCCGGCGGTCGCCACGGTGACGGTCGTCGACGCCTATGGTAACCGGATCCCCGGTCAGGCGGTGGACGTCGTGCTACCCAGCAATCTGAGTTGTACCACGATGGTCGACCAGGGTGACGGGACGTACACCTGCACCCTGACCGGGGTCATCGCCGGTACCTACCCCGTCGGCCTGCGTGTCGGCGGCACGGCGGGCGGCGTGACCAACT
>JAIRVA010000170.1 GCA_031254155.1 Propionibacteriaceae bacterium | reverse complement strand
GCACCTCGGGCTCGCCGGACTTGATGTCCGCCACGAACTTGAGCAGCCGCGCCTGGTCGTACGACTCGGGGAAGCCCTTGCGGTCCATGAGTCCCTTCCGCTCCAGGATGGCGTTGGGGTAGAGGAAACCGTCGGTGGTGATCAACTCGACCCGGCGGCCGACGCTCAGAAGTTCCCGCAACAGCCGGGCGGTCGTGGACTTGCCGACCGCGACCGAGCCGGCAATTCCGATGATGAAGGGGGTCGGGCGTTCGGCGAGGCCGAGGTAGGCATTCGACTGCGTCGACAGTGCGGCGGTGTTGGCGATGTAGAGGTTGATGAGTTCCGTGAGGGGCAGGTAAACCTGGCGGACGCGGTCGAGGTTGAGCGGGTCGCCCAGGCCGGTGAGGCCGTCGAGTGTCTCGGCAGTGAGACTCAGGTGGCGCTCCCGGGCCAGGCGGGCCCAGTGCTCCCGCGTGAGCGTGAAGTACGCCCCGGTGGGATGATATGTGCGATCAGACATGCGACTCCTTTCGCCATATTCTGTCACACCCGTTTTGGTTTGGTGACGGAGTGACCACGACTGTCCGATAAGGTAGAAGTCGTGTGCGGAATCATTGGGTATGCGGGGCACCGCGATGCGGGTACGGTAATGATGGCGGGGTTGAAGCGGATGGAATACCGCGGGTATGACTCGGCCGGGCTGGCGGTCGTGGGTGACCGGCTGGAGGTACGGAAGGCGGCCGGGAAACTGGCCAACCTGGAACGACAGCTCCAAACCCACCCGATCGGGGAGGCCCACCTCGGCATCGGGCACACTCGCTGGGCGACCCACGGGGGGCCGACGGACGCGAACGCCCACCCCCATCTCGGGCCGGCCGGCCGCGTCGCCCTCGTCCACAACGGGATCATCGAGAACGCCGACGCGCTGCGGGCTGAGCTGGCGGGCGCCGAGTTCCGCTCGGAGACGGACTCCGAAGTGGCGGCTCACCTGCTGGAGCGGGCGGTCGTCGGCGGGCGTACCCTCGTCGAAGCCATGCGTGAGGTGGTCGCCCGGCTGGAAGGGACGTTCACCCTGGTCGCCATCGACGCCAACACCCCCGGTACCGTGGTGGCCGCCCGCCGCAATTCGCCCCTCGTCATCGGGGTGGGCGATGGCGAGCGGTTCCTGGCGTCCGACGTGGCGAGCTTCATCGAGTACACCCGCGAGGCCGTGGAACTCGGCCAGGACCAGATCGTCGAGATCACGGCCACTACCCACACGGTGACGGGGTTCGACGGTACGCCCGGCACGACCCGCGCGTACCACATCGACTGGGACCTCGCCGCTGCCGAGAAGGGCGGTTACGACTGGTTCATGCGCAAGGAGATCTTCGAACAGCCCAAGGCGGTCGCCGACACCCTGCTCGGCCGGATCACGGCCCGCGGCGAGCTGGCCCTGGACGAGACCCGGATCGACCCGGCCCAGCTGCGCCTGGTCGACAAGATCGTCGTCGTGGCTTGTGGGACGGCTTATCACGCCGGTCTCATCGCGAAGTACGCGATCGAACACTGGACCCGGCTCCCCGTCGAGGTCGAGATCGCCTCGGAGTTCCGCTACCGCGATCCTGTCATCACTCCCACCACGCTCGTCGTGACGATCTCGCAGTCCGGGGAGACGGCCGACACCCTCATGGCCACCCGCCACGCCCGCGAGCAGCACGCCAAGGTGATCAGCATCTGCAACACCAACGGGGCCACGATCCCGCGCGAGTCGGACGCGGTGATCTACACCCACGCCGGGCCCGAGATCGGTGTCGCCTCCACCAAGGGCTTCACCACGCAGTTGATCGCCTGCTACCTGCTGGGGTTGTACCTCGCGCAGGTCCGGGGGACGAAGTTCGGCGACGAGATCGCGGAATTGGTCGAGGAGTTGGAGGCGCTGCCGGCCAAGATGCAGGCGGTCTTGGACGACCTCGGACTCACCCTCACCCTCGCCCGCGACCTGCTACGCGAACCGGTCTACCTCTTCCTCGGCCGCCACGTCGGGTACCCGGTCGCCCTGGAGGGCGCCCTCAAGCTCAAGGAGATCGCGTACGTCCACGCGGAGGGTTTCGCGGCCGGCGAACTCAAGCACGGCCCGATTGCCCTGGTCGAGAACCGTCTGCCGGTGTTCATCGTCGTACCGCCGCGCGGGCGCGACCAACTGCACGACAAGGTGGTGTCGAACATCCAGGAGGTCCGGGCGCGCGGGGCCCGTACCATCGTCCTGGCCGAGGCGGGCGATGACGAGGCCGCGGCTTTCGCGGACACGTACCTGCCGCTGCCCAGCGTGCCCACCTTGTTCCAGCCGGTCCTCGCCATCCTGCCCCTCCAGGTGTTCGCCTGCGAGGTCGCGTCGCAGAAGGGGTACGACGTCGACCAGCCGCGCAACCTCGCCAAGTCCGTAACCGTTGAGTAAGGGCAGCCGGTCGGTGTCATGGCAGTGAGGGCCTATTCTGGAGTCATGCCCAAGACGTTGTCCTTCAGTTTCCAGCAGTTGGTGAAGTGGCCGCGGTTCCCGGTCGACGCGGACAAGTACGCCCGGGGCGTCGTCGGGGTGATGACCGGCTCGGGGCGGTCCCCCGGTGCGGCGGTGTTATCCGTTCTCGGAGCGCTGAACGCCGGGGCCGGGTTCGTCCGCTACTGTGGGACGCCAGCGGCCACCCCGGCGCTGCTGGTCCGCGCGCCGTCGGTCACCGTGGGGCCGGGCCGTGTCGGCGCCTGGGTCGCCGGGTGTGGCTGGGACGAGGCTGAGACCCAGGCCAACCAGGAGCGCTGGCAGCAGGTCACGAGCTCGGGCGTGCCAGTCGTCGTCGACGCCGGGGCGTTGCCCCTGGCTCTCGACGGGGTACCCGCAGGCTCGCTGCTGACCCCGCACGCGGGGGAGCTGGCCCGCCTGCTCGGCGTCCCGCGGGCGGACGTGGCAGCCGCACCCCACGAGTGCGCCCTCGAGGCGGCGCGGCGCTGCGGGGCCGTCGTCCTGCTGAAGGGCCACCGGCAGTTCGTCGCCGTACCGGCGGGACCGGTCACCGAGATCCAGGCTGGTTCGCCCTGGCTGGCCCGCGCCGGCTCGGGCGACGTCCTGGCCGGGGTCGCCGGTACGCTGCTCGCCCAGACCGGTGACCCGGAAACCGCGGGCCTGCTGGCGGCGGGCCTGCAAGCCTGGGTGTCGACGCAGACCGTGGGACCGTACCCCCCTGACCGTCTGGCCGAGTGCCTGCCGGAGTTCGTCGGCCGCCTATGACCGGGCCGGCGTCACCCAGGTGAGCCGCCTGGTCGAGATCGTGAACCCCAGTTTGCGCTGCAGGGCTTCGGAGGCCACGTTGCCGACGATGATGTGGTCGTACGGGAGCCGGCCCCGCGCGAGTTGGCGGTTGGTGAGACCGGCGAGCAGGTGGGCGGCGATGCCCTGGCGGCGGTACGCGGGGACGACCTCGAGCATCCCCATCGCCCCCTCGGGGTGGAGGCCGATGAAGCCCACGAGTTCGTCACCCCGGAAGGCGCCCCACACCGCGTGGGCGGCGAGCCGCTCTACTACGTACTCCCGCCCGACCAGGTCCGTGCCGTAGTGGGCGCTGACGAGGCCGGCCCACTCCGCCCCGAGAGGGGACACCCGCAGATCCGGCCGGGGCTCGCACGGCCGGGCGGGGCCGAGATACGCCGCCGACAGGCAGGGTACGGCGCGGGGGAAACCGAGATGGGCTTGCGCCAGCGCCACCGCCTCGTCGTCATGGACGACGAGCTCTCCGCAGTCCTGGGCGTCGATGGTCTCGATGAGGGTACGGGCAGCTTCGGGACCGGCGGCCGCCAGCATGTACGTCCCCGAGCCCAGCCGCAGCAACACCCCCGACGAGTCCGCGGCGAGGATCGTGGCGTCGTGCCTGACCGCGTCAATCATGTCGGCGTAAAACGCCACGTCATCCAGGAAGCCAAGGGCAGCGGTTCGCAGCATGATGGTTTATGGTACACCCGTGGCAATGGGCGGACGTTGCGCGTAGTCGCGGTATTGTGTGACACAGACGAAAGGGTGGGCCAATGGCGATCATTCTGGGCAAGCCGGCGGTGACGGCGGTGTACGCCGCCGCGGCGGCACGGGGGTGGGTGGTACCGACGTTCTGCGCCGAGAACCAGACCACCATCGAGGCGATCCTCGGTGCCTGCCAGGCGAAGGCCGCGCAGACCGGGAGCCGGGTCCCGGTGACGGTCGCGATGACCGGCCGGTACGGCCACCGCCCGCAGGCGGTGTATTACGCCGGGTCGGGCAACCCTCAAACCGGGCTGGAGTTGTTCCTGGGGGACTGCGAGGTTTTGGCGCGGGCTGACGGGGACTACCCGGACGTGGATGTGCTCACCCACTTCGACCACGGCCAGCCTGACGAGGATGCGGTCTGGCTCGCGGGCGACCTCAGCCGGTTCTCCTCGGTCATGTTCGATGCCTCGGCGCTGGCCTGGGCGGAGAACCTCGCCCGGACGGCCGAATTCGTCGCCCGGCAGCCAGATGTCCTGGTCGAAGGCGCGGCGGACGAGGTGGTGGACGCCACCGGCAGCCAACGCGGGGAACTCACGAGCCCGGAACGGGCGGAAGAGTTCGTCACCCGGACCGGCGTGGACATGGTCGTGGCCAACCTCGGGACCGAGCACCGCGCGTCGGCCGCCGACCTCAAGTACCACCCCGAGGCGGCGCGGGCCATCGCGGCCCGGATCGGCTGCAAACTGGTTCTCCACGGGGCCTCCAGCGTACCCGTGACGCAACTCAAAACCCTGCGGGCCGACGGGGTTTGCAAGGTCAACATCTGGACCACCCTCGAGCGCGACACCAGCCCGGTCTTGTTGCGCGCGCTGGTCGGGCACGCCGACGCCGTCGCCGGACCGGTCGCGGCGGAACTCGCGGCGGACGGGCTGCTGGGGCCCGCCGCCCCCGTCACCGGGCGGGCTGACATCGCGTATTTCACCACCGCCTGGCGCCAGCACATCGTCGGTCAGGCCATGCAGTCGATCGTGGCACGGTACCTCGACATCTGGTACTGACAAGGAAAGGAACACCCATGGGACACATCTGGTTCTTGACCGGCAGTCAATCGCTGTACGGCCCGGAGACGCTGGCCGAGGTCGCCCGGCAATCGCAGGCCGTCGTCGCCCGGCTCAACGCGAGCGGCGAGATCCCGGTCGACATCGTCTGGCAGCCGGTCGTCACGGAGGCGGACGCGATCCGCCGCCTCGTGCTGGCGGCGAATAGCGACGATGAGTGCGTCGGCCTGATCTGCTGGATGCACACGTTTTCGCCGGCGAAGCTGTGGATCGCCGGGCTGAAACAGCTCGCGAAACCGCTGCTCCACCTGCACACCCAGGCGGGCCGGGAGCTGCCTTTTGCCACGCTCGACCAGGACTTCATGAACCTGAACCAGTCGGCGCACGGTGACCGCGAGTTCGGGTACATCCTGACCCGGCTCGGCGTGGCGCGCAAGATCGTCGTCGGCCACACGTCCGACCCCGCGGTCGGCCACAAGATCGGGATGTGGGCGCGGGCGTGCCTGGGCGCGGCCGACGTCGCCCGGCTGAAAATATGCAGCGTGGGGGCGAACATGCGCGAGGTGGCGGACACCGACGGGGACAAGGTCGGCCTGCAGATCACCTTCGGCGCCGAGGTGGACGCCTACGGCATCACGGAGGTCGTCGACTACGTGAACGCCGTGGACCCGGCCGTGATCGATGCCCTGGTGGCCGAGTACGCCGACCGCTACGACATCGTGCCCGAGTTGCGCCCCGGCGGTGAGCGGCACGCGATGCTGCGCGACGGCGCCGCTCAGGAGGCCGGGATCCGCGCCTTCCTGGATGATCACGGTGCGAGAGCGTGGACCAACAGCTTCCAGGACCTGGGGGCGCTTAGGCAGTTGCCCGGTTTCGCGGCGCAACGGCTCATGGCGCAGGGGTACGGGTACGGCCCGGAGGGCGACTGGAAGACGCCGCTGCTCGTCCGGGCCGCCGCTGTGATGGGGGAGGGCCTGCCCGGCGGCGCCTCGCTCATGGAGGACTACACGTACAACCTTGTCCCCGGACGCGAGGGGGTCCTCGGCTCGCACATGCTGGAGATCGCCGAGACGCTCACGACCACCCGGCCGCGGCTGGAGATCCACCCGCTTGGCCTCGTGCCGAAGGACGACCCGGTCCGGCTGGTCTTCGACGCCGATCCGGCCGCGGCCGTCATCGTCGGCATCGTCGACCTGGGCGGACGCTTCCGGATGGTCGCCAACGTCGTCGACGTGGTCGCCCCGGAGGCGCCGATGCGCTGCCTGCCGTCGGCGCGCGCGTACTGGAAACCGCGGCCCGGTTTCTACCCGGCGCTGGAGGACTGGCTCGCGCTGGGCGGCGGCCACCACGACGCGATCACCACTCAGTTCGGGGCCGAGGTCTGGGTCGATTTCGCCCGCATCTTCGGCGTGGAACTGCGGGTCATCGAGTGACCGTGACCGGGGGTTGCCTGCTGGCGATTGACGTGGGCGGCTCGGTGGCGAAGGCCACGGTCTTCGAGGTGGCGGGCGGCCGCGTCACGACTCGGTCGGCGCCGGTCCCGGTCACCCACCCCGCCCCCGGCCTGACCGAGCGCGACGTGGGGACAATCTG
>JAIRVA010000163.1 GCA_031254155.1 Propionibacteriaceae bacterium | reverse complement strand
GATTGCCAGAGGTAGGTTCCGGGGTTGGGCTGGTCGTATTGCCAACCCGCGTGGGTTTTCAACCGGTGCGCCCGCCGGGACAAGGGGGCCAGATTACTCGGACTGGTCTGGCCGGGGGTGCCGGGTGTGTGTGTAGTCGCTTCGCTCCTGCAACACCTTCCTCGACCTCGGCAAACGGACAAGTCCGTCTGCTCTCGGTCTTCGTCGGTGTAGGGGCGGATGTGGTCGAGGTCGAGGTGTCGGGATTCGCGGGAGGAGTACGGGAAGCACTCTTGCGGGTGGGCCAGCAGGACGTGTTCCCGGATCCTGGCCGGGATTTCGTACTGGTCCACTGTGATTCCGACTCCGTCCACGTGGACGACCGGGGTGACCCGGATTCGCGACCCCCGCGTCAATGCGGCCACTTGGGAGGCCAGGACGGGTCCGAACTGTTCGACCCGGGTGATCGTGTCCGGGTCGGTCAACGCGTCGGGGACCAGGTGCACATACACTTGCGTCCGGGGGGTGAACAGGGGGGCCAGGCGGGCGGCCTGGTTCACGATCGCCTGGGTGTCACCCTCGGTTTCGGGGACGGGGTCCAGGCCCCTGGTTGTGTGGACGCCGAGGGTTTGGACGATGGCGGCGGGGTTGCCCAACTGGCCGAACGCGGTGGCTCGGCGGGCGTCGTTGCTCCTGGTGTCCCCGTGGGTTGCGTGGAGGTCGGCTAAGAGTTGGGTGGTGGCTTCGAGGTAGATGACGTCGGCCGGGTCGAGCCGGGCGTAGACCCAACTGGTCGCCGGGTCGTCTTTGACGGGGCCGGTGCGGACGAACCGGTCTGGTTGCCGGCGGCGGAACCGCTGGTGGCGTTCCGGGTCAACCGTGAGCACGGCCGCGTCCAAGGTCGTGAAGAACCGGCGGGGACCCACCACCCCCAGACTCGGGCTGACCAGGCTGTCCACCACCGCCCACACCGCCGACACCCCGACCCCGGCCCCAGTCTCGGCCCCGGCACTGACCGCGGCATCGACCCCGGTCGCGGCTCCGCCATCGAGCCCAGTCTCGGCCCCGGCACTGGTGGCATCGGCACTCGCATCGGCACTGGTCCCGACTCCGTCATCGACTCCAGCACCGGCTCCGTCGTCGGCCCCGGCATTGGCATCGGTCTCGGCCACGTCGGCGCAAGGGTCGGGCTGACCCTTCCCGCCGGTCCCAGGCTGACTCTCCCCGCCGGTCCCCGGTAGGCCTTCCAGGCCAGCCGCCGGGAGACTTTGCCCGCTCGTCGCGGGAATGGTTGTACAGGCCTCGACGATTTTCCGGGCTTGCCACAGGTCGGCTTCACCGGTAGTGACTTTCGCCCAGCACCGGGGCAGCCGGGACTGTAGCCGGATGATATCCCCGACGAGTTGTTCGGCGGCACCCACCGACGACTTCAGTGTGATCGCGATCTCGGAGGTGAGGTCTTCGGCGAACTTCTCGCCTTGGATGGTGGCGGCCTGGAAGCTGTCACACCGTTCGGGCAGGGGGAGTTCCTCGGGCCACCGGTACGCGTCGACCGCTTCGGCCAGCAGACCGGCAGACTGGGCTTCGAGGGCGGCCATGTGGTGGCGGAGGGCGATCCACTCCGCCAGCGGTTGTCGGGCCTCGGCCCGCCACTCCTCCACACTCGCGTACATACGTACGATTGTATCGTACTGAAATCACATCCGTCAAGTCCCGGCACCACTTATCCACACCCCAAAACCCACCATCTTTTCCCTGTGGACAACCCACCCGTCTTGCTCACTTCCCGAAAACAATCAACCTGGACAATGGTCGGCACGCCCACGCCAGCCGGGATACTCCGCCGGTGGAGGTTTGGTCAGGGTTACCGCCGGTTGTGGGCTCGTCAGCGGGTGTTAACCCATACCAAACTTCGAGGTACGTTGACCGCCCAGGTCTGGGTAATGCGCTAGTGTTGTTGTATGACACGCATTGGTTCGAGTGAACTTGACATCTTCCCCGTCGTTTTCGGCGGGAACGTTTTTGGCTGGACGGCTGACGCCGTGACCAGTCACGCGCTGCTGGACGCGTTCGTCGGCGGCGGTGGTACGCTGATCGACACCGCGGACGGGTACTCCCACTGGGTGCCTGGCAACACCGGCGGGGAGTCCGAAACCATCATCGGCAGTTGGCTGGCGGCGCGGCGGTGCCGCGACCAGGTGTTGATCGCGACGAAGGTCTCCACGCACCCGCAGTACAAGGGGTTGAGCCCGGCGAACATCAATCGCGCGGTGGACGCGTCGCTCGCGCGGCTGGGGACCGATCACATCGATCTCTACTACGCCCACTACGACGACCCCAGCGTACCCCTCGCCGAAACCCTTGGGGCGCTCAGTGCCCTGGTCGACGCCGGCAAGGTCCGCTATCTCGGGGTGTCCAACTACACGGCCGCCCGGATCGACGAGTGGTTCGCCGCCACGGCTGCCGACAACCTGCACCGCGCGGTGGCGCTGCAACCGCAGTACAACCTGGTCGAACGGGATTTCGAGGCCAACGGACTGCGTGACGCGGCGGAGCGGTACGGTTTGGGCGTCCTCACGTACTACAGCCTGGCCTCGGGCTTCCTGACGGGCAAGTACCGCCCAGGCCGCGAGGTCGGCGGCGACCGGGCCGAACGCGCGGCCACGTACCTCACCCCGCAGGGCGAGCGTGTTCTCGCGGCCCTGGATGAGGTCGCGGGGGCCCACGGCGTCGAGCCGGCGACCGTCGCGCTGGCCTGGCTCCGCACCCAGCCGACCGTGGTGGCACCCATCGCCTCCGTCAGCCGTCTGGAGCAAATGCCGGCCCTGCTCGCCGCGGCCACCCTGGACCTGACCGCCGACGAAGTCGCGGCCCTGACTGCGGCATAAGCCCGCGGACTCCCGTAAGATCGAGGGGATGGATTTTTCGCCCGACTACCCGGTTCGCGGCCTGACAAGTGCCGAGGTCGCCCTGCGCGAGCGGGACGGCCGGGTCAACGCGGTCGCGCCGGTCACGTCGCGGTCGCTCGGCCAGATCGTCAAGGCGAACGTTCTGACTCGCTTCAACGCGCTGCTGGGTGCGCTGTTCGTCCTCGTCATGGTGACCGGTTCGTACATTGACGGTCTGTTCGGCATCGCCCTCGTACTCAACTCGGCGCTCGGGATCGGGCAGGAGTGGTACGCGAAACGCAAACTTGACTCGCTCGCCGTCCTGCACGTCCCGCGGGCGACCGTAATCCGGGACGGACTAACGGTAACTATCGACATCGGGGCGGTGGTCGAAGACGATCTGGTCGTCCTCGCCCCCGGCGACCAAATCCCGGCCGACGGGCCGCTGGTCGAGACGGCCAACCTCGAGGTCGACGAGTCGAACCTGACCGGGGAGTCCGACGCGGTCGACAAACTGGTCGGCGACAAGGTATTTTCCGGTACGGTGGTCGTCGCCGGAGCGGGACGGTTCCGGGCCGCCGTCGTGGGGGAGCGGGCCACGGCGCAGACGCTCGCCCGCGAGGCGAAGACCTTCACGCGGGCGTACTCCGAAGTCCAAGCCGCCACGAACCGGCTCCTGAAATGGATCACCTGGGTCGTGGTGGCGATGTTCCCCGTCGCCATTCTGGGCCAGATCCGCGGGCTGGACGACGGCAGCTGGGCCGGGGCGGCGGCCAACTGGCGGCAGATGGTCGTTCGCGCGGCGGCGGGCCTCGTCGGCCTCGTCCCCGAGGGCCTCGTCCTGCTCACCACCCTGGCGTTCCTGCTGGCCGCGCTGCAGCTGACCCGCCAGCAGGCCCTCGTCCAGGAGCTGCCCGCCGTGGAGGGTCTGGCCCGCGTGGACGTGATCTGCCTGGACAAGACAGGTACGTTGACGCAGGGCGAGATCACCTACGACAGCTGCGAGTGCCTGCCCGGCCACCCCGCGGCGGACGCGATGGATGCCCTGGGGGCGCTGGCCCACGACCCGGCCCCGAACGCGACCGCCCAGGCCATCGCGGCCCACGTACCCCCCAGCGTCCATCAGGTGACGGACCGCGTTCCGTTCTCGTCGGCGCGGAAGTTCTCCGCCGTCACCCTTGACAACGGGCAATCCTGGGTCCTGGGCGCGCCGGAGATCGTGGCCGGGGGTGACCAGGACTTATCCGCGCGGACCGCCCCGCTGGCGGAGCAGGGCGTCCGGGTTGTCGTCCTGGCGAAGGCCGCCTCGCTCGGCCCTGGGGCCGCGGTGACCCCCGTCGCGCTGGTCAAGCTCTCGGAGGTCCTGCGCGACGACGCCGCAGCGACCCTCGCCTTCTTCGCGGCCCAGGGTGTCGCGGTGAAGGTCATCTCCGGCGACAACCCGGTCACGGTGGCCGCGGTCGCGCGGCGGGTCGGGTTGGATGTGGTCGCGGCCGTCGACGCCCGGACGCTGCCCGACACGGCCGGGGAACTGGCCGGCCTGGTTGAGGGCATCACGGTGTTTGGCCGTGTCACCCCGGAAAAGAAGCGTCTGCTCATCCAGGCCCTCAAGGTGCGGGGGCACACTGTGGCCATGACCGGCGATGGCGTCAACGACGTGCTGGCGCTGAAGGACGCCGACATCGGCATCGCGATGGGCAACGGTGCGCCGGCCACCAAGGCGGTCGCGCAGATCGTCCTGCTCGACTCG
>JAIRVA010000158.1 GCA_031254155.1 Propionibacteriaceae bacterium | reverse complement strand
ACGGTGACGGCCCAGGCGGCGGCGCTCGATCTGGACGGCGCCCGCCCGGGCGAGGGCGGCCTTGAGCAGGTCATCCGCCACGCGGGGACGGTACGCGAACTCCTCAGCCATCGCTACCTCCTAGGTTCTTACCCTGAAGTGTACAACTCGCCAAGTAACTTGGTGATAAATCACCAAGTTACTTGGGATAGTGTCACCGCGAGTTACACCGTCTCCCGGGGACGGGGGTCCTTGAGGGCGACCCCGGCGATCCCGACGAGGCCGAAGAGCAGGACCCCCGGGACGGCCATGGTGTGCTGAATGCCGAGGAAGTGCACCAACGTGCCGATCACCGCCGGGCCGACGAGGAAGGTGGTGTAGCCGAAGGTGACGACGACCGCCAGCCCGCGCCCGCCCGCCAGGTGGCCGGCGCTGGCGTAGACCTGGGGCGCGATCACCCCCATCCCCGCGCCGACCAGCGCCCAACCGATGAGCAGAACGGGGAAGGGCGTGGCGAAGGTGGTGATGAGGTACCCCGCCGCGGCCACCACACCGCCCGCGCGGACGAGGTTCTGGCGGCCGATCGCCGCCACGAGCAGGTCGCCGGTCAGGCGGATCACCACCATGCAGCCCATGATGACGGTGACGGCCCAGGCGGCGGTACGGGAGTCGACACCCGCCACGGTGTGGACGTGGACACCGGACCAGTCGGAGGCCGTACCTTCGCCCAGCCCGAACGCGATGGCCATGACACCCATGAGGTACGCCGCCCGCGGGATGCGCAGCTTCGTACCATCGGCGGTCTCGTGGCCGACCGGCGCGGTCTCGGGCGTGATCACGTACGCCAGCCCCCACGCGCCGAAGCCGAGCCCGGCGGCGACGAGGGCACACACCGCCAGCGTCCGGGTCGGGCTGAGCCCGATGCCCGTCCCCACGACCGAGATTGCGAAGCTGCCGACGAACGACCCGATGGCCCACATGGCGTGGAAGAAACTCATGATGCCGTGGCCGCCGCGGTCCAGGCGGCGGCGCTCGATCTGGACGCCCAGCGCATTCATCGCCACGTCGATCCCGCCATTGCCCAGGCCCAGGAAGACCCCGGTGACCAGGAGCAGGGGGTACGTGGGGACGAGCGCGTAGCCTGTCGCCGCGATGATGAGCGGGAAGATCATGGTGAGGCACACCCGGCGCGCACCGTACTTATCGGTCACCCGGCCCGAGATCTGCATCGCCGCGACCGCCGCGATCCCGGTGACGACGAACAGGATCGCCAGCCGGATCGCGTCGAGCCCGATCTTGTCGCGCAGGATGGGGATCGACGCCGCGTACACCCCGACGACCAGCCCGTTGTAGGCGAACAGGAGGATCACCGCGGCGACGGCGCGCGGGGTGTCAAGGGCGGTACGGTCCACCCCTTCACCCTACTCGTTGCGAACGACAATACGGCTGCCAGGGCTAGGCCGGGGGTGCCCCGTCCGCCAGGGTTGCCATGTCGTCGAGTGTGGCCAGCTTGCGCCGGGCCTCGCGCCGCCGGGCCTGTTCGCGCGGGTCGGGCGACGGTACGGCCGCCAGGAGGCGGATCGTGTACGGATGCTGGGGCCGCACCATGAGGGAGGCTGTCTCGCCCACCTCGACGAGGTGGCCCTGCCACATGACCGCCACGCGGTGCGACATCTCGTTGACCACCGCGAGGTCGTGGCTGATGAACAGGCAGGCGAAACCGTAGGCGGCCTGCAGGCTGCGCAGCGCGTCCAGGACGTGGGCCTGCACCGAGACGTCGAGCGCGCTCGTGGGTTCGTCCGCGATCAGGACGCGGGGGTTCAAGACGATGGCCCGGGCGAGACCGACGCGCTGGCGCTGGCCGCCCGACAACTCGTGGGGGTACCGCATGGCGTAGTGGGAGGGCAGCTCCACGGCGTCGAGCAGCTCGGCGACGCGGGCCTGGCGGGCCTGGCGGCCCGACAATCCCTCCGGACTGTGGACGAGCAGCGGTTCCTCGATGCACTGCGCGATGGTCATCCGGGGGTCCAGGGACGAGCCCGGGTCCTGGAAGATGACGCCGATCTGGCGGCGGACCGCCTTGTCCTCGGCGCTCAGCAGTGACCGCGCGTGGACGGGGTGCCCGAGCACGGTCACCGTCCCCTCGGCCGCCGGGATGAGGCCCAGCGCGCACCGGCCCAGCGTCGACTTGCCGGAACCCGACTCACCGACGAGCCCCACGATCTCCTTCTCGGGGATGGTGAGGGTGATGTTGTGCGCGGCGCGGAAGGCCCGCCCACCCCGGACATAGTCGATACTGGCATTGTCGAACTGCAGGGCCGGGCGAACATCGTCGGCCGGCAGCGAGGCCGGTACGGCGGGGACCGTCACCGTACCCTCTTGGGCGGCGGTCACGATGTCATCCCAGTGGGCGGCCGGCATCTTCGGGATGGCGGCGATCAGGCGCTGGGAGTAGTCGGCGGCGGGTTCGAGCAGTACTTGTTTCATCGGCCCGCTCTCGACGATGTCACCGTTGTACATGACGGCCACGTGGTCGGCGATGTCGGCGACCACGCCCATGTTGTGGGTGATCAGCAGGAACGCCGTCGCCGACTCGCGGGCGAGCTTCCGCAACAGGTCGAGGATCTCGGCTTGGACGGTGACGTCCAGGGCCGTCGTCGGCTCGTCCGCGACGATCAGCTTCGGCTCGCAGGCCAGGGCGATGGCGATGACGACCCGCTGGCGCTGCCCGCCCGACAGTTCGTGGGGGTACCCCTTGGCCCGCCGTTCCGGGTCGGGGATGCCGACGCGGCCGAGCAACTCGACGGCCCGCTTGGCCGCCTCCGCCTTGGAGCAGATCCGGTGGTTCGTCAGCACCTCCATGACCTGGGCGCCGACGGTCATCGTCGGGTTGAGCGCCGTCATGGGCTCCTGGAAGAGCATCGAGACGCTGGCACCCCGGATCACGTTCATGCGGGCCTCGCCGGCGTCCAGCAGGGACTCGCCGGCCAGGGTGATGCGGCCCGTGACCCGCGCCGTACCCGGCAACAGGCCGAGGATCGCCAGACTGGTGACCGACTTCCCCGAGCCCGATTCGCCGACGAGTGCCAGGACCTCGCCCGGCCTGATCTCGAAGGACGAGTCGTTGACGGCGGGGTACGTACCCTCGTCGGTCACGAACTGGACATTGAGGTGCTCCACCGTCAAGACGGGCTGGACACCAGTGGTCGGGGCGGTCGCGGTCATGACTGGCGTCCTTTCACGTCGAACATATCTCTAAGGCCATCACCGATGAAGTTGAAGGCACACACGGTGATGACGATGAGCAGGCCGGGCGGGAAGATCAGCCACCAGTAACCCGCGTAGGTGTAGTCGATACCCTTGGTCAGCATGGCGCCCCAGTCGGTGGCGGGCGGCTCGACGCCCATGCCGAGGAAGCTGATGTACGCCACCAGCAGGATGGCGTCGGCCACCTGGAAGGTGGCGTTCACGATCATGGTACCGATGGTGTTCGGGATGATGTGGCGGGCCACGGCGCGGGTGTGGGAGCCGCCGACGGCCCGCAGCGCGAGCACGTAGTCGCGGGTCTTGATCGTGATCGCCTCGGCCCGGATCAGGCGGGCGGGGACGAGCCACGACACCAGCCCGATGACGACGATCATCAGCGGGATGGAAGGATGCATGATGGCCGACAGGATGAGCAGCAGGAAGGTGGCCGGCAGCGCGATGCCGGCGTCGACGACGCGCATCATGATGGCGTCGACGGGCCCGCCGATGTACCCGGCGATGGCGCCCCAGCAGGTACCGATCAACGTGGCCAGCAGGCCGGCCAGCAGCCCGATGATGAGCGAGGTCTGGCCGGCCTTCATGAGGCGGCCCAGGATGTCGTAGCCCAGGTTGTTGGTCCCGAGCGGGTGGCCGGGGGTCCCCCAGGGCTTGTTGATGATGGCTAGGTCGATGCTGACCGTCACCTGGTCGGTCACCCAGACGAGCGGGCCGGCGAAGCAGAACAGGATCAGCAGGATGACGATGGTCGTACCGATCATGGCCAGCTTGTTCGAGCGGAAGCGGCGCCAGGCCCGCGTGGCCGGGGACGCGGTCGACAGGCGCGGTGCGAGTTCGGGAGCGGGTGTTGAAGTGGTCACTGGAGTTGCCCCCTGGTTCGTGGGTCGAGGAGTGCCTGGACGATGTCGGCCAGCAGGGAGCCGATGACCGTCGCGAGCGCGATGATGAGGACGCAGCCGAGCAGGACGGGGTAGTCGGCTTGCTGGGCGGAACGCCAGAACAGCAGGCCCATGCCCGGGTAGTTGAACAGCTGCTCGACGACCAGCATGCCGCCGAACATGACGGGCAGGTAGTAGCCGAGCATCGCGATGACGGGGGTCAGCGAGTTGCGGACGACGTGGCGGACGACGACGCGGGACTTCGACGTACCCTTGGCCCGGGCGGTGCGGACGTAGTCTTCCGACAGGTTGTCGATGGTCGCCGAGCGCATGTAGCGCGAGAAGGTCGCCAGTGTGCCGAGCGATCCGGTGATGACGGGCAGGACGAGGTACCTGGGGTTGGCGAGCAGGTACGCCACCGTCGGTACGCCGGCCGGCGCCGTGGCCGGCAGTAGCTGCAACTTCTGGGCGAAGACGACGATGAGCAGCAGGCCCATGAAGAACGACGGCGTGGAGTAGATCACGAAGTTGACCCCGGTCAGCGCGTAATCGGCGAGCCGGCCGCGGCGCGTCGCCTGGAACATGCCCATCGGCAGTGCGATGGCCAGGGCGATCACCATGCAGAGGGCGGCCAGCAGGATGGTCTTGGGCAGCCGCAGGGCGATGGCCTGGCCGACCGTCATGTTCTGCTTGAACGAATCGCCGAAGTCGCCCTGCAGGATCTGCGTGACGTAGTTGAAGTACTGCTGCCAGATCGGTAGGTCGAAGCCGTGGGCGTGGTTGAACGCGTCGATCTGTTCCTGCGTCGCGCCCAGCCCGAGGATGCCGGCGCCGGGGCCGGCGGGCATGGCCAGGTGCATGAGGGTGAAGACGATCAGCGTCACCAGCAGGACGACGAACAGGGCCTGCAGCAGGCGGCGGATGAGGTACCACCAGAACGAGCCGCGGAAAGGGCGCCGCTTAGTTGCTTCGGGTTTTGCCAGTACGTTTGCCAGTACGGCAGTGGGCGCGGGGGCAGCTCTATTGCTGGCCATTGTCACCTCCAGGGGAGAAAGTCACCATTGATTCATTCATTGAGAGTACCGGGCCAGACAAGGGGGCCTCGGTGCCGACGGATTGGGGTGGGCGAGTGGGGGGTTGCGGCGACCCGCAAGGGGCACCTGGTGGGGCGCCAAGGCGGGCCCCACCAGGTGCATGACGGTCTAGCCTTCCCAGACCCAGCGCTGCGGCGTGAACGAGCCACCCGGATCCTGGGTGCCGACGTTCAGACCCGTCGCGGTGACGCTGATCTGGTAGGACGGCATGGGCAGCCAGAGTACGGGCAGTTGCTCGGCCAGGTACGCCGAGTAGTCCTGCATCGCCTTGGTGTCCGTACCGGTCAGGGTCGCATCGATGAGGCTGTCAGCCTTCGTGTCGACCCACTGGCCGCAGTTCCACTTCATCACACCGGAGTGGAACAGGCGCTCGCCCGTCGGGTAGGCCGGGAAGTACCACGAGCCCGCCGTACCGAAGAACACGAGATCCCACGTCGTGCAGGCGCCGGCGTTCTTGGTCGGGTCGCAGTCTTGCGCGGTCGTCGTGACCTGTGTGCTCGGCGACAGCGTCAGGGCGACGCCGATCTGCTGCCACTGGGACTTGATGTACGCCCACTCGTCACCGGTCACGGAGTTCGTCTCGATGACGGCGTTAAGGGAGATACCCTGGCCCTGGGCGATGCCTTCGCCGCACTGGTCGGCGCCGGTCCCCGGGTTGGTGCAGGTGACGTAACCGTCAGAACCCTTCGTCCAGCCGTGGCTGGTGAGCAGGCCGGCGGCCTTCGTCAGGTCGTACGGGTACGGGTTGTTCTTCTGCGTGTCGGACAGGAAGTCCGACTCAATGCCCTGCGGCACGGGGCCGTAGTCTTCGTTGGCCGTACCGTAGAAGATCGACTGCACCATGGCCGGCTGGTCGATGGCGGACTGCAGCGCCTGGCGGACGTACAGCTGCGAGAAGACCTTGCCGTTCGCGTCGCTGGCGTAGTTGTACGGCGCGTAGGTGGCGCCCCAGCCCATCCACGGGGTGATCGTGTAGCCGGCAGCAGTGAACTGCTGCTGCGCCGACATCTGGGTGGCCGTGATGTAGCCGTAGTCGACCGCGCCGGAACGGACGTCGTTCATCTCGGCGTCATCGCTGGTGTAGGGCTTGAGGTTGACCGTCTTGATCGTCGGCTTGTCGTCGCCCGTGTAGGCGTCGTTGGCCACGATCGTGACTGCGTTGTCGCTCGTCCAGCTCTGGACCTTGTACGGGCCGTCCACGACCGCCCACAGCGGGTTGGAAGTGTACGTGGTGACGTCTTTGCCCTGCTCCATGAGGAAGGCGTAGACCTTCTTGGCCCCGTCGGCCGTCCGGTCGTAATCGCCCACGGCCTCGCTGGCGCTGGTCTTGTCCATGACGTGCTGCGGCAGCGGGATCATGTAGATGAGCTGGTTGAGCACGAGCCAGTCGGGGTTGTAGACCTTGTCCCAGGTGATCGAGAGGTGCTTGTCGTCCACGATCTTGAGCTCTTTGACGTTGTCCGGGAACTTGCCCTTGCTGTAGCTCGACCACGAGTCAACGCCACCGACGGTGTCGGCGATGTTGTTCTTGATCAGGTTGTACTGGAACTCCACGTCGCGGGTCGTGACGGGCTTGCCGTCCGACCAGGTGAAATTGCCGAGCGTGATGTCAATCGTCAGGCCGTCGGCGCTGAACGTGTAGGCGCTGGCGACGGAAGCCGGCTTGTCCCAACCCATGGTGCCGCCGGCGCCGCCGGACTGGATCAGGGGGACCCACAACAGTTGCTTCAGCGAGCTGTTGGCGGTGATCATCTTGTCGCCGGGGTTGAACGGGCCCAGCCAGTTGGGACCCTGGTCGGGCATCGAGGCGTACGTCACTGCGTCTTTGCCGCTGACGGTGTTCGTACCGGTGCCGGTCGGGTTCGGGGTGCTCGG
>JAIRVA010000136.1 GCA_031254155.1 Propionibacteriaceae bacterium | reverse complement strand
ATGTGCGGGTGGCAGTCCCGTACGTTAGCTCGGGAGGAAATCACCATGCATAGTCGCATTTCTGCGCTTCTCGCCGCCGGGGTTCTGGCATTGTCTGCGGTGGTCGCGACCGCCGCTCCGGCCTTCGCCGATCCGGCCCATGCGGTCACCGTGACCCGGACGTTGCCCGCGGGCAGTACGCAGACGTGGGTCGACATCGAGCAACCGGGCCTTGTTCCCGACGACGTGTCGGCGACGCTCACGACAGCGGGCGGTACGGCCACGGTGGCGCTGAGCCCGACGACCTTCGGACTGACCGGCGTGGTGGCGGTTGGTCCCGGCGTGGTAACTCTGACGGTCCGGGCCCTCGCCGACGTGGATGCCCATGTGGCGCTGACAACCGCCGATGCCAACGATGTGATTGTTGATGCCTGGGATACGCACGCCGTCTTGACCCCGGAACCGGCCGGGCCGCCGACGGACACCGGTACACCGAGTGACACCGGTACGCCGACTGATACCGGGACGCCGACCGACACCAGTACGCCGACTGACACCGGTACGCCTGCCCCGACGACTTCACCCACTGCCACGACCACGACACCCGCACCCACCGCGACGGCGACTTCGATCGCCACCCAGAACCCGCTGCCCTCCACGAGCCCGACCCCGACGGCCAGTCCGTCGGCCGTTGCCGTCTCGGCTGCCAAACCCGGCGCGGGTACCGGTGGCAGTGCGGAGTCCACCAACAGCGTCGCCTTCCTCCTGCTCGCCCTCGCCCTGACCGGGGCCGGGGTGGTCCTGGTGGTGAAGGTCCGGGCCAGCGGGCGCGCCAACCGGATCGGGCGCTACTCCATCGTCGGGATCGTCGGGCTGGCCCTGGTCGCGTCGATGATCGGGCTCACGACCCCGGACGCCGACGCGGCGCCCGCCGACCTGACCGCCGTACCCACCGATGCCGGGCTGACCACCGGCCGGCACGTCCCGGCCGTCGAAACTCAGGCCGGCGTGGGGACCCGTCTGGCGACGGACGCCGCGGCGACCGTGGCGCTGCCCGGTCTCGGGTCGGCGAGCGGCGCGCTCGTCCGGGTGTCGGTGTTGTCGGCCGCGCAGGGCGTGCAAGTGTATGCGACGGGCGCGACCGCCCTCAGCGTGGCCGCGGGCCAGTCGGCCTCGACGGTGGTCCTCGTGCCGGTCATCGCGGGGGCTATCCCGTTGCGGGCTTCCGCTGCGGTCGATGCCCGGATCGAGGTCCTGGCCACGTTCGACGGTGACGCGAGCGCGCCCGGCGCGGTCGTGACGCTGCCCGAGCTGGCCAACCGCGCCGACACGGCGGGCGAGGAGTTGGCCGGCGACCAGGTCGGCGCGGACCCGGTGACGGTCGGGTTGGTCGGCCAGGGCGGCATCCCGGCCACGGGCGTACGGGCGGTGTTCCTGACGGCGACGATCACGGCGCCGACGGCGGGGACGCTGACGCTGGCGGGCCAGGCGGTACCGGTCGGGGCGGGTCGTACGTCGGTGACAACCGTTGTCGCCCCCGATTGGCAGGGTGCGATGGCGGTGGCGTACGTGGGTACGGCCGGGGCGGCGGAACTGCGGGTGGACCTGCGCGGCTGGGTGCCGGAACCGGCCCAGAACTCCGCCAAGTCAAACGTTGATGGCTCGTTCATTCCGGTCGTCGATGCGGGCCAGGCTGTGGACGTGGCGCGGCACGCGGCGGTCAGGGTCGACGTACCGGCCAGTGCCGACACCGCCTACGCGTTGGCCCTTGTCAGCGCGGATCCCTCCGCCGTACCGACCCTGTTCGATCTCGGAGCGGCCGAGCCGGGCCGGGGCCGGGGCGCCGTGGTGGACCCCACCGCGGGCGCGCTGCCGCAACTGACGCTGGCCAAGGTCGCGGCGGGTACGGTGCAGGCGACCGTCCGGGACGCTGCGGTGGCCGCGAAGGTCGAGTGGGTGGGCGCGTTCGTGGGTACGGCGGTGGCGGCGGGCCAGCCGACGGTGGCCGTCACCTCGCCGGCCGAGGGCGAGGTCGTCGACCTGGCCCAGAGCAACGGGCTGACGATGACGGGTACGGTGGCCAGCAGCGTGGCCCTCGACTCCGTGACCCTCGGAGCGGGCGGTGAAACCATCGGCACGGCGACCCTGACCTACGGCACCGACGGCGTGACGTGGTCCTTCGTCGGCATGGCCCCGGCGGGCGACCAGACCGTGACGGTCCGAGTGACCGACCGGGCCGGGACAGTGAGCAGTACGGACGTGAGATTCACCATTCTGGAGCCGCAATCGACGGATGTGATCATTGCTCCGGACACCGTCGTACTCCCAGCGTATCAGGATGGCGTCTCGCTCGTTGCGTCGATCACAGATGACACGGTCGTATTGAATGCTGAACCCACGTTTGCGCCCGGCGCTGTCATCGTGTCGAGTGCCGTCGACGGCGCACCCCAGGGGTTCCTCCGTCGGGTGGAGTCGATTGACCAGGTGGGGGACCAGTGGGTGGTGCAGACCAGCGCGGCGGCCCTCATTGACGCGATCTGGGAGTGTAACGAGAACGACACGGTCGATCTGTTCGGCGCCGGGCAGCCGGTCGTCGAGAAGCCGGAACCGGAGCCGGGTGTGATCGTGGTCGACGACGGGGTGCCCTACATGGGGCTCGTGCCTGATGATCAGGCCGATCTTGGCCCGTACCCGAACGTGGTCGAAGACCCGGGTGCGGACAACGGCGAGCCGACCGCAGAACCGACGGGCGGCCCAACGGCCACGCCAGCCAGTGAGCCCGTGGGGGTAGAACCGGCGATCATCGGGATCGAGCCCATGTCGTTTGGTATCGACAAGACCATGGAGACCACGTTCAAGTCCGGGATCGACATGAACGTGCCGCTCAGCGGGCTGGCGACCATTTTGTCGGGCGCCAATCAGAAACAGAAGGACGACACTTGGAGCAAGACTGAGATCGAGGGCGGAGTCAAGATGGAGGCGTCCGTGGAACTGAAGTTCTCGTTCCAGGTCGTCCTGAAGATCTCGGTGGAGTGGAATTGGATCGTCCAGGTCCCCACGATCGACAACTTCACTGTTAAGTTGACTGAGACCTCCAAGATTCAGAAAACGGTGTCTATATACTCTAAAGCTGAGTGGAAAACGTCGGTCAGTCAACCACTTGCAAACATACCAGTACTAAACCTGCCGCCGTTCATGATCGGCCCGGTGCCCGTCTACATCACGATTGACGCCCGGTTGACGGTTGACACGACTGTCAGTGTCTCGGGTGAGCTCACCATGACAATCGGAGAGAGTGTTAAGCGAGAACAGGTGTACGGGTTCACGTACTCGTCCAAGGACGGTCTGAAAAACCTCAACAGCGCATCGTCATCCTACGATAATCCTCCCGACCCAACTTCCGTCTCGAAAGAGGAGTTCAATGCTAAGTACGAGGCGAGTTTGGGGCTAACCGCGAGTCTGTCGATTTCGCTTTACGACGCGTTCGGCCCTGTCTTCAGCGCCGGGGTCAAAGCCGTGGCTGGTGGCACTTTCACGGCGACGGTGGACAACAACAGTCTGAGTCTCGATATGTCCGCGCGGCTAGGCATCGACATTGACATCGACCTCTCGGGTAAAGTTGAGTTCAAGGTGCCCATCATTGACAAAGTGCTTCTCAGCGCCACCCTGCTGAGTTGGAACACGACGATTCCTCTAGTCGAAGTGTGCTGGTCGTCCGATGATGGGTGGGACACGTGTCACCCGTTGCCCACCGAGAGTTCCTCGGGGATAGCCAGTCCCACGGTCTCATCGACAGCCACGCATTCCGCGGGCGAGAACGTATTACTGGATGCGGGGTTGAGAACATGCTTCGCCTACACGATGTGGTCAATGGACCTGTTGCCGAGTGGCTGGGTTCTGGGATCTGACCCTGGGGTGGTGACACAACAGGACATTGATGAACTGGTAAACGACCCCTACTGGGACTGGTACTCAAGATCCTTGCAGTGTGGTTCTAACCGATGGGGTTCGTATACTTCCTTAAACATCATGAGTCTGGATGGCATTGATTCTTTTGGGGCATCGCTCATGTCGCTTGATGTCTCTAGCAACCATATCGCCGACCTGTCGCCTTTGGCCGGGTTGCCAAACCTTGCTCACCTCGAGGTCCACGGCAACGAGGTCGCTGATATTTCAGTGCTTGCGCAACTTCCAAAACTGAAAGGCGCGGGTTCGCTGGACTTGGGCTACAACGAAATAGTCGATGTGTCCCCACTCTCAGACTTTGTCGATCTGCTGCAACTCCGCCTGGAAGGTAATCGTGTTGTTGACGTATCACCTTTGACAGACCTGACCAAACTAGAAGTGTTGGATCTTTATGACAATAGCATCAAGGACATCACTCCTTTGTCGTCTATGGTAAACCTGAAATCGCTTGATCTGTGGAGCAACCACGTTCAGGATGTTGGACCGCTCCGTGATCTGACGAAACTGGAGTACCTTAACTTCAGCGCGAACGTCGTAGCAGACATCTCCGCTCTCTCGGGTCTCCACAGTCTCACGCAGTTGGACCTGAGTAACAACCAGATTGAAGACATTGATCCTTTGTCGAGTCTCACTGGTCTGGAGAAGTTGAGCTCGAGGGAGAACCAAATCAGCAGTGTGGCAGCGCTATCCAACTGCGTGGCGCTTCGCGCGTTGGATCTGTCGTATAACAGTGTCTCGGATGTTTCGCCGCTCGCGAGCCTAACGAGTCTCACCTCTCTCGGGGCGGAGGCAAACCAAATCAGTGACATTAGTGTGCTGAGCCGCCTCGACGGACTGGAGTCTCTCTTTCTATCTCAAAACCTCATTTCAGATTTGTCGCCGTTGGCCGGTCTCACCAATCTCGCCTATCTTGTCGTGGAGGCGAACTCGGTCGTAAATGTCTCGCCGCTATCGTCTCTCACCCGCCTATATCGGCTTTGGCTGTCGGATAACCAGATAGTCGACGTTCATGCGCTGAGTGATCTACCCAGTCTTGGGGAACTCTATCTCTCAGATAATATGATTGTTGATGTTTCTCCGCTCGCGAACCTGACTACCCTGGACGAGTTGAGGCTCTTTGGTAATCCGATTGTGGACACGTCACCTCTTGAAAGGCTTGTGAGCACGCAAATAGATATTCTGTGACTGACGCGACGGTTCACCCGACCAACCACATTGGTACTGCGGTGAACCTACCGTAGATGACCGAGTCGACGGGCCGTCCCAGGATGGGTTTGGGCAACTGATACATGCATGAGTGACTTCGAGGTCTGACCCGTCGTGCCCGCCGGTGGTCGTGTCGCCAGGTCGATGCTGGAGTCCAGCCGGGCTTCGCGAGCGGCGGCGATGTCCCGCAGATTGATGAGGCCAGCCTCCGCTGTGCGCAGCAACAGATCAGCCAGCGAGATGGGCATCAAAACGTTGGCATCAAGGAAGACGGGGAGAGCGGCCACTACTGATGGCGTTCTTCCTCGAGAGCGGCGTCGGCTTCGGCGGTAGTCATGAAGTAGGTCCCGTCCGCGGCTGACTCTTGAGTCAGTTGGTCGAGGAGCGCGTGACGTTTCATGCTGCGTTGCTCCTTGTAGGCCAGCACATCCTTGAGCCGGACGAGTCGGTGGACGTTGGGTTGCTCGTAAGGCAGTCGGCCTTCTTCAAGACTCACGGTTGGCTGCCCGCGTACTTTTTGTGTGCGCCCTGCCGTGTCATGCCTAGTGCTTGCCCGATTATGGTCCAGGTGGCGCCGGCGGCGTGGGCTGTCTTCGCGGCGTGGGCGACATGGCGCTCGGCGCGATCTCGTTCCGTGACAGCAACGAGAAGGTCGTCCAGATCGGCCCGGCTGATGCTGGAGCGCGGGGTGGGGCCAGCGCCGTTGTTGGAGGTTTCCATCCAGTCTGCGAGCTGTTCGTCTGTGAGGTGGGTTGTGTTCATCTTCGTCTGCTCGTCTCTTTCGCTCGGGGGAGGTACTGCGTTCTGGCAGGCATCGCGTGGACGATATCACCCGCGGAGTTGAGTCCGACCTCAAGGAGATTGCCGGCTCTGTCTGGGCCGACGTACAGCAAGAACGGACGCTCCTGGGGATCTGTGAGGTCGTGGAGTATCAACCACTCTCTCAACGCGTGCCTCATGTCGTCGTCGGAAATGCCGTGGCGCCGGGCACTTTCCCTGATCATCTGTCAACTGTAGAAGACCGAGGTTCATTCGTCAACTCCGGATGACACTGACATCGCGCGCGACTTGCTTGTCAGCCGTTACCGACCGTGGCCTAAGGTGTCTTGGAGCCATGTGGCTGCGGCGTCGGCCGAGTCGTCCGCAGGCGCGGGGTTGGCGGAAGTGATGGGTAAGGTGGCGTTACTGTCGGCTGGGGGAGCGGAGTGTGCCGTGGGGGCTGATCATGGTTTGTTGTCCGGCGGGGGTTCGCCAGACGTAGGTTCCGAGGTCGGGGTGGTCGAACTGCCAACCCGCGTGGGTTTTGAGCCGGTGTGCCCGCCGGGACAACGGTGCTAGGTTGTCGGGACTGGTTTGACCGGGCAGTCCTGGGGCGTAGGGTCGGATGTGGTCCAGGTCCAAATGCCGGGTTTCGCGGGAGGAGTACGGGAAACACTCGCACGGGTGGGCCAGCAGGACGTGTTCTCGGATCTTGTTGGGGATTTCGTATTGGTCTACGGTGATCCCGACTCCGTCCACGTGGATCACCGGGGTGACCCGGACCTTCGACCCCTTTGTGAGTGCCGCCACTTGGGATGCCAGCATTGGTCCGAGTTGTTCGACCCGGGTGACCGTGTCCGGATCGGCGAGAGCGTCGGGAACGAGGTGAACGTAGACCTGTGTCCGGGGCGTGAATAGGGGTGCCAGGCGGGCGGCTGCGTCCATGATCACCTGAGTCTCGGCGTCGGACTGGGGGACGGGGTCCAGGCCGCGGGTGGTGTGAACGCCGAGCGCCTGGACGGCGGCGGCGGGGTTGCCGAGTTGGCCGAACGCGGTGGCGCGGCGGACGTCGTTGCTCCGCGTGTCGCCCTGGCTGGCTTGAAGGTCGGCCAACCACTGTGTGGTGGCTTCGAGGTAGACCACATCGGCGGGGTCTAGCCGGGCGTAGACCCAGCTCGTGCCGGGGTCGTCTTTGACGTGGCCGGTGCGGACGAACCGGTCAGGTTGCCGGTGGCGGAGCCGTTCGTTGTGCCCGGGGTCGACGGTGAGGATGGCGGCGTCCAGGGTAGTGAAGAACCGGCGCGGCCCCACCACGCCCAGACTGGGACCAACCAGGCCGTCCACCGTCGTCCACGCCGCGGCCGCCGACGCCGCAGCCGGCGGTACCCCGGCACTGCCCTCGGTTCCGCTCACAGTATCGGTTCCGACTCCGCCCCCGGTTCCGGTCCCGGCCTTGTCATCGCACCCGGCCCCGGCATCGCATCCGGTCCCGGCCTCGGTCTCAGTGTTCACCTCGGCGTACCCGTCCGGCAGACCGTCCACAGCAGTCCCCGGAAGACCCGTCACACCAGTCCTGGGACCCTCGCCACCCGTGGTGGGAATGGTCGTGCACGCGTCGACGATTTTGCGGGCCTGCCACAACTCGGCTTCGCCGGTGGTGACTTTCGTCCAGCACTGGGGCAACCGTTCTTCCAGCCGGAGGATGTCGCCGACGAGTCGTTCGGCTGCGCCGACGGAGGTTTTCAGGGTGATCGCGATCTCCGAGGTCAGGTCTTCCCCGAACGTCTCTCCTTGGATGCTCTGGGCCCGGAACGTGTCACACCGCTCTGGCAAGGGGAGTTCTTCGGGCCACCGGTATGCGTTGATCGCGTGGGCCAATAATGTGACGGCGTAGGTTTCAAGGTCGGCGATGTGTTGGCGGACGGTGATCCATTCCGCCATCGGCTCGCGGGCCTCGGCCCGCCATTCCTCAACACTCGCGTACATACGTACTATTCTATCGCCGTGAAATCACTTATGTCAAGCCCAGACGCGACTTATCCACACCTCAAAACTCACCGACTTTTTCTTGTGGATAACCCGCCCCGTCTGCTCACTTCCCGAAAACAGTCAACACAAGTCATTGCTGGCCGAACAAGCACTCCTACTGCTGGGAGTCGATCGGCCAGTAACCATCGTCGGCCAGGCGAGTGGCTGGTTGATTGCCGTCCCACCCTTCAAAGCCAACGAGCTGGACGGGAGTGGATCAGTGTCGATAAAGCCGAGTACCTCCGCCAGGCGCAGCACTTTCTCCAGGGTGTCGCGGATGAAACCGAGTTCAGCAGCTTGAGCGCCTAGGGTGGCTTTGTCGTAGCTGGTCATGTTCATTCAATCCTTGGGTTAGGGTGCCGGTCAGGCGGCGGGGGGCGACAAGCTGCCAGCGCCGGTCGTAGGTCTTGTCGGCGTCGGGAAGGTCCTGGTCGAGGTAGCGGACGGACTTACCGAGACGGGCCTCGCACTCGGTAAAGAACGATTCCGGAAGGCGCAGCGTCTGGTTGAACTGGGAGAGTAAGTAGCCGGTCTTTTGGTACAACACCTGCTTACCATAGGCCGCCAGGTAGGACGAGAGCTTGTCCGGGTTCAGGTAAGGAACCAACTCCAGGCTGGCCAGTAGTTCCTCAAGCCCACCAACCTTCTCCACATCATTGATTGCATCCAACACCGTCCGCTCCAGATCAGTCACACACACGCCATCTGGCCGATCCTCCACCCCGGCGTCCATCCGGGGAGCCAGCCAGCGGTAACTCACGCTGTCAAACTCGAACGGCGTGAACCGCGTGGCACTGGTGACACAGACCTCGTAGCTGACTTGATTGGCATAACCGTGGTACTCGAACGCCGAGTGATGCGAGACACAGGCCGCTGGGGTGATGGCTGACGCTATACGGTACCGGGAAGCGATCGGCTGGCGATCTTCCAGGCCTAGGACAACCCACAAGTCGCGTCGAACCTGATCGACGTACCCGCGTTTGCGATACTGGGTGAGCAGAAGTCCGGCGGCAGTAGCGCTGCCCGTGAGCGTGGCAACGTCAGCCTTAGTGAAGCAACGCAACCTCAACAGGTCCGCGTAGTAACGCATGTCTGCACCTCCTTACTTTGATTCTAGCGCATTACGCATGGTGTAGCCGCTGTTATCCCGCAGTTACTAAAGTTACTATCCTCAAGACCGTACCGTTTTCGGTATGGTCCTGAGGTTTAACCCCGGTGGCGCTGCTCCATCGTCTCCGCGATGGGTCGCCGAGCTTCCGCTACGGCGAGAGAATACTGTCGACGGCGTTGACAGTATTGGGCCATACCGTCGGGTCTTCACTTCTTGGTGGCTGCTTCGACGACTTCGCGTAGGTAGCCCACTTCGGTGCGTTGGTAGCGCATGGCGGACTTGACGTTGGTCCACTCGCCGAGCGCTTGGACGGCGGCTAGGTTGCCCGAAGCCCGGTACGCCTTGGTCCTGCCAGTGGCGCGCAGGCCGTGGAATGGGTGGCTGCCAAGCAGGAGTTCCTTGACGTATTCGTCCTCTATGGTGGCAGCGACTTCACGGCAGGCTTTGTGGAACACCTTGAGCAAGGCCGCCGAACGTACCGGCTCACCGTTGGTCCGCCAGGGCAGCAGCCCGTGTTGCCCGATCTGGGTGTGGCCGCGCAGATGGTCTTTGATGGTCGTACACGCGTCGACGATTTTGCGGGCCTGCCACAACTCGGCTTCGCCGGTGGTGACTTTCGTCCAGCACTGGGGCAACCGTTCTTCCAGTCGGACGATGTCGCCCACGAGTCGTTCGGCCGCGCCGACGGAGGTTTTCAGGGTGATCGCGATCTCCGAGGTCAGGTCTTCCCCGAACGTCTCTCCTTGGACGCTCTGGGCCCGGAACGTGTCACACCGCTGCGGCAAGGGAAGTTCTTCGGGCCACCGGTACGCGTCGATCACGTGGGCCAACAATGTGACGGCATAGGTTTCAAGGTCGGCCATGGTTTGGCGGACGGTGATCCACTCCGCCATCGGCTCGCGGGCCTTCGCCCGCCATTTCTCAACACTCGCGTACATACGTACTATTCTATCGCCGTGAAATCCCTTATGTCAAGCCCAGACGCGACTTATCCACACCCTAAAACTCACCGACTTTTTCTTGTGGATAACCCGTCCTGTCTGCTCACTTTCCGAAACCAGTCAACACCAGTCATTGCCGAACAAGCGCTCCTACCGCTGGGAGTGAGTCCACTGTAGGTGATGAGGTCGACGGGGCGTCCCAGGATGGTTTCGAACAAGCGTCGCATCGCCTCCACGCCTTTGATCGTCGTATCCACTGGTGGTTGTACCCGGCAAGCGATCAAGTACGGAAAGGCTCGCAGTGTGACGTGACGGTACGGGCTAAAGAGGGTGTTTCGGAGGCGTTTGGTCTGCGTCGAGGGGCGGGGCTGTGAGGGTGGCGAGTGCTTGGGCAAAGGCGTCGGCACAGGCGGCACTCCACTTGGGTAGGTCGCGTTCCAGGGTTGCCCAGGTGATGTCTCGGTCGATGACGTCGTACTGGTGGATCAGCCAGTTGCGATTGCCGACGGCGTCGCCCCAGCTAATCCCAGGCGGCGGCGCGACTCCGGCCCGGCTGAGCCGGACTGCGGCTTCGCCGATCTTCATCATGAGAGAGTCGCCTGCCTCTTGGAGCAGCGGGTTCTGGTCGTACGCGTCGCGACCAGCCCTGACGATGTGAGCTGCCCTTGTTAGCCAGTCACGGATGTGGAGGTACTCTTTCGCAGTCCGGTGGTCCATCAGAGGAGGATCGCCTCACGAAGAATATCGTCGTCTATACCGGGGGCGAGTCCGCCGTAGGTGATGAGGTCGACGGGGCGTTCCAAGATGGTCTCGAGTAGGCGGCGCATCGCCTCCACGTCTTTGATCGTCGTACCGGCCGGGGGTCGTACTATCAGGTCGACGTCGGAGTCGGGGCGGGCGTCACGACGGGCGACGGAGCCGAACACCGCCAGATCTGACCATCCGCGGGCCGCGGCGACGTCCCGTAGAATCGGGCCGGCGGCGTCAACCAGTGTCACCGGGTCGGTGTGCTTGGCGAGGCGCGTTTTCGTTTGTTGGCTGATGGCGGACTGACTGATGCCGAGTGCGGCGGCGATCTCACGCTGGTTCGTACCCGTGGCTAACATCGCCCGCAACGCTAGTACGCGGCGCAGGCGCGCCAGACTTTCGGTGTGGTGAGCTGTCTGATACTCCGCCAACAGGGACATAAGGTAACCTTATCAGACGACCGTTGAATCAGAGCGGGCGATGCCCGGAGTTTTACGGTTGGCTGCCCGCGTACTTTTTGTGTGCGCCCTGCCGTGTCATGCCTAGTGCTTGCCCGATCATGGTCCAGGTGGCGCCGACGGCGTCGATCAGGTACGGAAAGACTCGCAGTGTGACGTGACGGTACTGGTCAAAGAGGATGCTCCCGAGGCTGGGGAAAGACTGGATGATGTCGAGTGACTGCCGTACATCTGCGCGCAACCGTCTTGGCAGATCGGAGTCAATCTCGCTGTAGTAGGCGGCGGCGTCGGCCAAGTCGTCCGCAACCGCGGGGTGGAGGGTGAGTGGGTAGGTTATCCCCACTGCGACTGTAGCCTCGCGTCGAGTTCTTCCCAGGTGAGGCCAATGGACGGATCAGCCGCCAACTCAGCGTCTCGTCGGCGGATGGTCTCGCGCTCGGCGTCGGTCACTTCGGCGGGAACCAGTGATCGTTGCAGGAAGTCGATGATGTCGACACGCTCAGTGGTCGTGAGCGACGCGAGCGACTCCTGCAATGCTGGGCTAACCATGCAGTCACTCTACTGCACATCGCTTGGCGGGACTATAGCGAGCGGGACCGGGCCCGGGAGTGGCTGCGGGTGTTGGCGGAGGAACGTGCCGCTGTCACCTCGACCCAGCTCCTGATGGAGTGGGCTCAGGCCGAAGGCACGAGCACCCGGTTTTCCAGGTGGGTGAGGGCTAGTCTGGGTGAACCCGCCCGTCGGATTGGGATACACTGAGTGTATATAGCAAGGAGGGGTCATGCCTACAGGAACGGTGTTTCGGGCCAATCGGACCCAGGCGGTCCGGCTGCCCAAGGCGGTGGCGTTTCCCGGCACGGTGACCCGGGTCACGGTTGAGGTCGTGGGGGAGACGCGGGTGTTGACGCCGGTGGTGAGTACGTGGGCAGAGTGGTTCGAGACGTTTGGCGGTGTCGACCCGGATTTTCTGCCTGATCGCGACCAGGGTGTTGCCGAGGAGCGGGACTGGGGTGAGTTGTGAGTCTCGCGTACCTGCTCGACACCAGTCTCATGGTCGAGGTGTTGCGGGGCCGGGCCGGGCAGCTGGTGGGTCGGCTGACGACGGAAGCCGGTCGGCTGGGGGTCTCGACGGTCACGGTAATGGAGCTTGAGTACGGTGCGGAGCGTTCGCGTTCGGCCACAACTCGTCAGGCCCTCGAACAGCTATTGACCCTCGTGACGGTGTGCGACTTCGACCGGGCGGCGGCCCGGGAAGCCGCGCGGGTCCGGGCCTACCTGACGGGGCAGGGAACGCCAATCGGCCCGTTCGACACCCTGATCGCCGGTCATGCTCTGGCGACGGGGACGGTGGTCGTGACCCACAACGTTCGTGAGTTTGTCCGCGTGCCCGGGCTCCGGGTCGAGGACTGGCTGTAGGCCGCGGAACCAGCAACGCTTGCGGCCGTGAGCCGTTGAGGACAACAACATCGCGCTCCTGCTCAAGATCCTGCCAGATCTGGGCGGTCGACGTCCGGAGTTCTCGTACCGAGACGAATCGCATGGGATGTCCTTTCATGTATTCATCAGTGTACACATCTGAGCATACAATCGTGGGCGAGAATAGCTGGACGGCGCCGACCGTGACGGATGCTGAACGCCGCGTGGTCCGGTACCGTCGTGCGCTAAGGTGAGGCGGGGGAAAGCCCCGATGTGAGTCAGGAGACACAATGAAGCGACGCCACCAACTGATCGGCCTGTTGGCCGCGACCACCCTCACTCTGAGCCTGACGGCGTGCGGTACGAACGACGCCGGCAGTACGACGGGTGCGAGTACGACGGGTGCCCCGAGTACGACCACCACCGCCGGGAAGACGTACACCATCGCCTCGGCGGTGATCATCTCCCACCCGGCCCTGCAGGCCGTCCAGGACGGCTTCGAGGAGGTCCTCAAGGAGCAGGGCATCACCTACAAGATGACCAGCGAAAACGCGCAGGGTGACCCGGCCAACGCGACGACGATCGCCTCGTCCTTCGCTTCGAACAAGGACATCGACCTCATGCTCGCCATCTCGACGCCGATCGCCCTGGCGATCGCGAACGCCGAGAAGGACCGGCCGATCCTGTTCTCCGCCGTGACGGACCCGGTCCGCGACGGTCTCGTACCCTCCTGGGACGCCGCGGGCGCCAACATCACCGGCACCTCCGATCTCAACCCCGAGGCCCACCCCGTGTCGCTCGTCCAGGAAGCGATGCCGGACGTGAAGACCATCGGAGTCCTCTACTCCTCCTCCGAGTCGAACTCGCTCGCCCAGCTCGACGCCTACAAGACGGAGGCCGCCTCGCTCGGCCTGACGCTCAAGCCACAGGCGATCACGTCGGCCGCCGAGGTCAGCGTCGGCCTTGCCGCGCTGAAGGGCGTCGACGCGATCCTCGTACCCACGGACAACACGGTCGTCGCCGCGATCACGAGCGTGGTGAGCTTCGGCCAAGAAAACCACATTCCGGTGTTCTGCGCCGACACGAGTACGGTGAGCCTCGGCACGGTCGCCACCCGCGGGCTGAGCTACCACGACCTCGGCCGCCGGACCGGCGAGATGGCGGTGTCGATCCTGCGCGACGGGGTTAACATCTCCACGATCAAGCCCGAGGCGACGACGTCCACCGAACTCCTGGTCAACACCGGGGCCGCGCAGACCTTCGGACTCACGCTGCCCGCGAGCCTCACCAGCGGGGCGACAATCATCGAGACCGCGGCGTAGGATATTGCTGGTTGAGAAGGGATGATGCATGTTGGGAGCCATTGACCAGGGTCTGATCACCGCCGTGTTGGCGCTGGGGGTTTTTCTCACCTTCCGCATCCTCAACTTCGCGGATCTGACGGTTGACGGCTCCTTCACCGCCGGTACGGCGACGACGGCGATCCTGATCTTCAACGGCGCGCCCCCCGTCCTGGCGACCCTGGCCGGGATGCTCGTGGGCGCGGCGGCGGGCTGCGTGACCGGTCTGCTGCACACGAAGGCCCACATCGACCCGCTGCTGTCGTCGATCCTGGTGATGCTCGCGATGTACACCGTCAATACCCGTATCATGTGGGGCGGCGCCGACGGCCAGCACCGCAGTACGGTCGGGCTGCTCAACAAACCGACCATTTTCACCTGGCTGGTGGAGGCCCGGCTGCGGGGGACGGCGGTCTCGATCGCGTTCATCGGCGCGATCGTGGTGGTGGCGGTGGTGTTCGTCAACTGGTACCTTTCGACGAAGTTCGGGCTCGCCGTCATGGCGACCGGCGACAACCCCAATATGGCGTCGTCGATGGGCATCAACACCGACCTGACCAAGATCGCCACCCTGGCCGTCGCCAACGGGTTGGTCGGTCTGAGCGGGGCGCTGACAGCGCAGTACACCGGATCGGCGTCGATTGGCGACGGTACGGGGATGATCCTCGTGGGCCTGGCCTCGGTCATCCTCGGCAACGCCGTCTTCGGGACGCGGTTCATCTGGCTGATGACGGTTGGCGTGGTCGCCGGGTCGGCACTTTACCGCGTGGCGATCTTCTTCGCCCTGCGCTGGGAGTTCCTCGACAACGCCGACATGAAGCTCATGTCGGCCGCGCTGGTGGTGATCGCCCTCGTCCTCACCCAGTCCAAGTCGGCCCACGCCCTCGTCACCAAGTTGACGCCGTGGCGGGCCAAGGCCGGCGTACCGGAACCCATGACCGTCGAACCCAACCCGTTCTCGCCCTTCGCGGAGGTTGATTCGGCGGTCCAGTCCGCGGTCGAGCCGCGGGCAGAGCGAGTCCGGGGGGTCGTACGGCCCGGCGATGACCGGGGCGGGCGTCCGATGAGGCCGGAGGCCGGGACCAGCGTACTTACCGCACCCGTCGTACCCCCGGCACTCACCGTACCCCCGGCTGACAAGGGGGGCGAGTGATGCTCACCCTCACCCACGTGGCCAAGACGTTCTACCCCGGGACGGCGAACGAGCGCCAGGCGTTGCGCGACATCAATCTGGAACTGGCGCCGGGCGACTTCGTCACCATCATCGGCTCCAACGGGGCCGGCAAGTCGACGCTGCTGAACGTGATCGGAGGTTCGATCCCGGTCGACGAAGGGACGGTGGTGATCGGCGGGCAGGATGTCACCCGGCAGCCGGAGCACCGGCGGGCGCGGCGGATCGCGCGGGTCTTCCAGGACCCGTCGGCCGGGACGGCACCCCACCTGTCCATTGAGCAGAACCTCGCCGTCGCCCTCAGCCGGGGCAAGCGGCACACCCTCACGCCGGGCCTGACCAAGGCGCGCCGGGTCGAGTTGCGGACGCACCTCGCCACGCTGGAGCAAGGGCTGGAGTCGCGGATGAAGCACCGCGTCGGCCTGCTCTCCGGCGGCCAGCGACAGGCGTTGAGCTTGCTCATGGCCTCATTCACCCACCCCGACCTGCTGCTGCTCGACGAGCACGTCGCCGCGCTGGATCCCGAACGGACCGAGCTGGTCCTGCGCCTGACCGCCGACATGATCGCGGAGAGCGGCCTGACGGCGCTGATGGTGACGCACAACATGGAGCACGCCCTCAGGCTCGGCAACCGGTTGCTGATGATGCACGAGGGCCGGATCCTGCACTCCCTCGGCCCGGCGGAGAAAGCCGGTGCCCAGGTGGGGGATCTGTTGGAGTGGTTCAGCCGCGAGCACGCCCTGGACGACCGGACGCTGCTCACGTAAGCGTCATGCCAGCGGCACCGGAATCCAGCTGGTCACCGCGGTCAACACCGCGGTCGCGTCGGTCAGCGAGTCGGGAGAGGTACGGGCGACGTCGTCGCGGGCGGACTCGAAAGCGCCCGGCAACTGGGCGCGGAAGCGGGTCACGATTTGGCTGGCCCAGTCGGTGTCCAGACCAAGGGTCCGGGCGGTCATGAGGAAATCAGCCAAACTGATCGATGAGAAGCGGTGATGATCACCGATCCTCATGGCGGAGTAGGTGGGTTCGCGGGGCGTCGCATGCGGGGCGATGGTGGCTAGGTCGTAGAGTGGCGCGAGGCGGACTGACTGTTCGTTAAGTAGTAAAGAGTAGTTCTTGGCGTGGGCGTCGGTGCAGCGGGCGAGGACGTTGAACACCAAGGCGCAGTAGAACGCCTGCGCCACGGGTAGGCGATCTTCCGCCAGTGGTAGCGCTCGCAAGAGCTGGGCGATCGCGCCGACGCCTGGGCCACCGTCGTCGTGTTGGTACTTCTTGTCCGACATGACGCTGAGAGCCTGGGTCAGATCCTCTTGGTGAAGTCGGTGCCACCGTGTGCCATCGAAAGACCGGTCGTACCGTGTGGTCACGAGGCAGGGAATCTCGTCAATCAGGTGGATTTCGGTTGTCGAAACCTCAAGGTCAAGGTGGGCGGCAGCGCGCATGGTCATGTGTTCAACGAGGTCCAACCGGTTGAACCCGCCCAGCGAGGGCTTGAAGATATGGGTCGTCGGCACAGCGCCGTGCGGGATACCCCACGCACCATTCAAGCTAGTCAACGCGATTTTTGGTTGGGCTCCCGCCAGAGAGAACCGACCAAACGAGGCATCGGACGGACGACCGTCGCGGTACTCGGCAACGACGGTGCGGAGCAGTTCGCCGAGTTCGGCTTCACTCACTGCGCCGACTTGGTTGTCGGGGCCTGGAGTATCGGTACAGGACTCGCCGGGTGGCAAGATCTGGAGGGCACCGGCGACGTCGGCACCGATGGCTTCGAGAAGGCGGAAAGTCGATGCAGCAGTCGTTCGGTAGCGCGTCGCGAGTGCCTGGCGGGCCTGGAAAGAGTCGGTGAGCAGACCATCGAAGAACGGCAGGACGGCGCGTTTGCGGTGCTCCTCGACGAGAAGGGGCATGGAGAGGGACAAGGGGGTGGCGTGGGGGTTGGCCCGGTAGCCAGGGTCGTACCGAAACCGGAGATCACCAGTCCGGGTCTGGTGCAACTGGCCGGTGGGTATGCCGTCCATAAACACGTTGAGCGTTGACTCAGCCATGGTCGCCTCGCCGGGGCAACGGTGCGATATCCATCCCGTAGCCAAGACTCTGGTAGCAATCCATTACTAGGGACATGTCCACTGTGGTTTTGCCCGCCTCGAAGTTGATGAGCCAGCGGGGGGAGACGCGCGCCTTCTCGGCTAGTTGGGTCTGAGTCAACCCCTGCTGCTGGCGTAGCGAGCGCAGAAGAAGACCGGCTTCCTTCGGGGTATGGATCATGACACTCCTATCTGCACGTACGTACACATTACCAGATCTGCATGATCGTGCATAATTGACTGGCGAGCCGAGTGATTTCGCGTTTTGTGACGGTCGTACCCAGCTGTCGGGGAGTGATGATAGCCATCATGTCACGGTACCATCGCATTCCGGAATCTGCATGAGCGTGCAGATCCCGGGGGTGACACGGTTTCGCACTGCAGGCGACTATCGGCGCCGACCCCAGCGGGTGCGAAGGCGTGTCGCCGAAACCGGCCGTTTCCGCGACACCGTTTCACACCCGTGGGCGGGGGGCGGGAAAATCGGCGGGGGTGCGAAGGCGTGTCAGGCCAGGAGGGCCCGGACGGAGGGGGGCAGGTCGTCCGGGAACTCCGTCTCGGGGGCCGCCACCGGCCCACCCGCGCGCTGGGAGAACGGTACGACGCCGGCCCAGACCCGGCGGTCCTCGCCGTCGCCGGGGGTCTCACCGGTGCTGGTCACGGCCACCTTGGCGCTGGCGTGGTCGAGCGGGATGGCGAGCAGCGCGGTGGCGGCGATCTCCTTGGGGGTGGACGCCCGTACCTCCGCCCGCCGGCCCGGAACGATGTGATCCAGCAGCCGGTCGAGGGCCAGTGGCCTCAACTCGGGCGGTACGAGCCGCGCGTACCCGTACGCGACGACGCAACGGTAATGTGCGCCAGTGTCGTACGCGGAACGCCCGAGGACCAACCCGTCGTTGAGCGTCACCGCCACCGATACCCGTACTCCCTTGTCACCTGCCGCATCGAGGAAGGCCCGCCCGCCGGCCGACCCGTGGATGACCAGCTGCTCGTCCTGGCCGTCCCCGAGGTCGGCGAGACCGTAGTGGAAGGGCAGGACGACCGGCCAGCCGTCGCGGACGAACCCGACGTGCGCGATCATGGCCGACCGCAGGATGCCCCGGATGACGGCGGGGTCGGTACTTAGGCGGTCCCGGTGCCGCGAGGCCACCAGAGAGGGCAACGGGGAAACACTCATGCCCCCAGTGTACGGCCGCCGGTTCTTGTCAGCGACTGATATCACTCTAGAATGGGTACGTGACTCGAACTGGTGTGATGCGCTACCTGGCGCGGTGGACGACAATTGTACCTTTGGTCGCCTTCGTGGTGCTGCTGATCAGCTGGGGCCGGAGCCTGCCGTGGCCTGTCCTCGTGATCGAGGCCGGCCTCCTGATGGTGACGGTGATGGCCGCGGTCCACCACGCCGAGGTGATCGCCCACCGGGTCGGCGAACCGTTCGGCTCGCTCATCCTCGCCGTCGCGGTCACCGTCATCGAGGTCGGGCTCATCGTCATGCTCATGACCTCCAACAAGACCGACACGTCGACCCTCGCCCGCGACACGGTGTTTGCCGCTGTCATGCTGACGATGAACGGTATCGTCGGGTTGTCGCTGATGGTGGGCGCGGTGAAGTTTCACCTGGCGGTCTTCAACTCCGAGGGGACGGGTTCGGCGCTGGGTACGGTGGTGACGCTCGCCGGGCTCACCCTCGTACTGCCAAGTTTCACCTTGTCCGACCCCCGCGCGGCCTTCACCGGTAAGCAACTGGCGTTTATCGCTGTGGCCTCGCTGGCGCTGTACGGGTCGTTCGTTTTCACCCAGACCATCCGGCACCGCGACTTCTTCCTGCCGCCGGGGGAGACCATGGAGGACGGGGAGGACGCCCACGCCGCCCGGCCGAGCCGCAACCGGACGGTTGTCAGTCTCGGGCTATTGTTCGTGTCGCTCGCCGCGGTCGTGGGTCTGGCGAAGGTGGAATCGCCGGCCATCCAGGCGGGCGTGACGTGGCTCGGGTTCCCGCAGTCGTTCGTCGGGGTGGTCCTAGCCATCGTCGTCCTGCTGCCGGAGTCCGTCGCCGCCGTCCGTGCCGCCGCCCGCAACCGGACGCAGATCGGGCTCAACCTGGGGTACGGCTCGGCGCTCGCCTCCATCGGGCTCACCATCCCCGTGCTGGCGGTCGCGTCGCCGTGGCTGCCGGGTACGCTGGTGCTCGGGCTCGAACCGGCCCAGATCGTCTTGCTGGCCATCTCGGCCGTGGTGGCGGTACTGACCGTCGTACCCGGCCGTGCCAAGACCCAGCACGCCGTCATCCACCTCGTCCTCCTGGCCGCCTTCATCGTCTTGTCCATCCTCCCCTGAGCCGGTCCCGAGACTGTGGTCGCCTTTACGTCATACACGACGTAAAACCGTCCACCGTTTCGGGAGGGGCGAGTACGATAGCGCCGAAGAGGGGACATTATGCCTCAAAGTCAAGTGCCCACGTGGTGGGGGCATTGACAAATTGAAAGGTAGCGACATAAGGGGACCTCTATAAACTCGGTGGGTATGATGGGGGGTTGGTGGCGTGGGGAGTGAAAGTGGTGTAGTGTTGCTGATTGTTTTGTTGCGGGTGGCGTGGTAGAATAAGGTATGGGTT